>NZ_JBMQQZ010000074.1:0-113751 GCF_057362025.1 Bordetella sp.
GATGCGGAAGTTGCGGGCCCGCTGGCCCCTGCTGCGCCGGATCGTCTTTATTGCCTTCGCGCTACTGGTTATCGGCCTGCTGGTGGATCAGGCGCGCGAGGTCGAATGGGAAAAAGTGATGGAGGCCGTGCAAGCCAACACTTGGCCCGTGCTATTGCGCGCCAGCGGCGTGGCCGTGGCGAGCTACCTGATTTATAGCTGTTTCGATCTGCTGGCGATTCCCTATCTCGGGCATCGGATCCCGCCCTTGCGCGTGATGGCGGTGGGCATCGTGGCCTATGCCTTCAACCTGAACATGGGTTCGCTGGTGGGCAGCGTGGGGTTTCGCTTCCGCCTGTACCTGAAGCTTGGGCTGGACGCGGCGGAGATCACGCGTATCGTCGGTCTAAGTCTGACGACCAACTGGCTGGGGTATTTCTGGGTCGCTGGCGGCCTGTTCGCCTGGGGCGTGCTGCCCATCCCGGATAACTGGAGCATCGGTGCCGGCGCGCTGCGGCTGATCGGCGTGGCGATGGTGGCGGCGGCGTTCGCCTATGTGGCGGCGTGTGCGTGGTCGAAGCGCCGTTCGTGGACGGTACGCGGCCACGATATCCAGCTGCCCTCGGGGAAGGTCGCCCTGGGCCAGAGCGTCCTGGGCAGCGCGTGCTGGATGTCGATCGGCCTGGTGGTTTGGGTCCTGATGCGCCATGACGTGCCGTATCCCCTGGTGCTGGGGGTGCTGCTGCTGAGCGGCATCGCCGGCGCGGTGACGCATATCCCGGGCGGGTTGGGGGTCGTGGAGGCGGTCTTCGTCGCCATGCTGTCCGGGCAGGTTCCGCATTATGAAATCCTGGGAACGCTGCTGACGTACCGGGCGGTGTATTACCTGGGGCCGTTCGCGCTGGCGGCGGTCCTGTATTTCATCCTGGAAGCGGGGTTCCGCAGGGGCGCGGAGCTGCCGCCGACGCCCAAGTCGGCCACCTGACACGGCCTTGGGCGGCCGTGTTGCGTTGCAGCAGGGGTAAACCCGGGTGTGAAAATTTATTTTCATAAATACAATAGCGCCCGAAATCTGTTTACATTTTTGCGTCCGTTCAACGGTCCTCAGCCCGTCCGCGCCATCGTCGCTTAGCCCCAGCCACCTGCGTTGGCCGAGCCATGTGGCGTGGCGGGCGATGAAGCCCGCCCGCCTGCATGAATCAGCCCGCCGTCACCATCGCAGAACGCATCGCCAGTGCGCAACCCGCGTTCAGCCGTACCCAGCATCGGCTGGCGGAATACGTGCTGGCGCACCAATTCCGCGCCGCGACGATGACCATCGACGAGTTCGCTGCCGCGAATGGCGTCTCGGTGGCAACGGCAAACCGGTTTGCCCGCATCCTCGGCCTGCCGGGATATCCGCAGTTCCGCGCCGAACTGGCACGCGGCTTCGAGTCGGCACTGGCGCCGGTGGAAAAGCTGCGCACCCGGCTGGCGCATCCGGCCACCGCGGCCGAGGTGTTCGCCGCGTCGCTGCAGGAAGACATCCGCAATGCCGAACGTTCCCTGCAGTCGCTGGACGCGGCCGCCTGCGAGCGCGCCGTGGATGCCGTGCTGGCGGCCCGCCGGATCTACATCGTCGGTTTCGGCGCCAGCGGCTTCCTGGCCGGCCTGCTGCACCGCTCGCTGTTCATGCATTGCGACGTGGTCGAATCCCTGGCAGGGCCCGGCGGCGTGTCCCAGGCCGCGCGGCGGCTGCCGCGCATGAAGCAGGACGATCTGATGATCGTCATCGGCTTTCCGCGCTACGTCAACGATACCGTCGCGCTTGCCAAGGCGGCCAAGGACGCGCGCGTTCCCGTGCTGGCGCTGACCGACAAGCCCACGTCGCCGTTGGCGCCGCTGGCGTCCGTGGCGCTGTATGCCTATTCCGAGCGGCAGCTGTCCGCCAACGCGGAAACCGCGGCGCTGGGCCTGATCGAGGCCCTGGCGGCGGCGGTGGCATTCCGCGCGAAAGACTCGGTCGCATCCGCGCTTGAAGCGACCCAATCCATCATGCCGTGGCTGATCCATGGTGCAGGAGATAGAAACCGATGATCCAACCCGTAGTTGCCATCCACGGCGGCGCCGGCACCATGTCCCGGGCCTCGATATCGCCGGCGCAGGAACGCGAGTACCTGGATGCCTTGAACGAGATTCTGGCCGCCGCGCAAGCAGTGCTGGCGCGGGGCGGCAGCGCGCTGGACGCGGTGACGGAAGCCGTCACCCGGCTGGAGGACTGTCCGCTGTTCAACGCCGGTCATGGCGCCGTCTACACCAGCGCGGGCACGCACGAGCTGGACGCCTCCATCATGGACGGCGCCACGCTGCGTTCCGGCGCCATCGCCAATGTGAGTTGCGTGCGCAATCCGGTGCTCGCCGCGCGCCGCGTCATGGAGCACAGCAAGCACGTGTTCTTCGTGGGCGAGGGGGCGGAAGCATTCGCCCGCGAGGAAGGGCTGGAAATCGTCGACCCGTCGTACTTTTCGACGCCGGCGCGCTACGAACAGCTGCTGCGCGTCCAGCGCGAGCAGCCCGGCGCGGCGGTGCTGGACCACGATGGCCAGGCCATGGTGGCGGGCGTGCAACCGGCCGCGGCGCCCATCGATCCTGACCGCAAGTTCGGCACGGTGGGCGCGGTGGCGCTGGACGCACAGGGCAACCTGGCGGCGGCGACCTCGACGGGCGGCGTGACCAACAAACAGGTGGGCCGCGTCGGCGATGCCCCGCTGATCGGTGCCGGCTGCTACGCCGCCAATGCGACCTGCGCGGTGTCCACCACGGGAACCGGCGAGATGTTCATCCGCATGGTGGCGTCCTATGACGTCGCGGCGCAGATGGAATACCGCGGCGTATCCCTGGAAGATGCGACTCATTCGGTCATGCACGAAAAGCTGCCGCGCATCGGCGGCAAGGGCGGCCTGATCGCGGTGGACGCCAAAGGCAATGTGTCGCTGACGTTCAATACCGAAGGGATGTACCGCGGGTATGCCCGCGTGGGCGAAGCGCCGGTGGCCGCGATATATCGATGATCGCGGTGGCGAACGCGCATGGCAATTGTTTTGCAAGGGGATGAATATGGCCGATAGCAGGATGGCCAACCAGGCAGCGGACCGCCGCGGCGATAGGCTGGCGTTGCCGGAAAATCGCGTGGTCCAGGTAAGCGACCTGACCGTGCGCTTCGTGTCCGCGGAGCGGACCGTGGAGGCCGTGCGCGAGCTGTCCTTCCATGTCGACCGGGGCGAGACCCTGGCCATCGTGGGGGAATCCGGATCGGGCAAGTCGGTGACATCGCTGGCGCTGATGCGCCTGGTCGAGCACGGCGGCGGCCGCATCGCCCAGGGCAGCATGCTGCTGCGCCGGCGTGCCGGCCAGGTCATCGAACTGGCCGGCGCCAGCCAGCGCGACATGCGCGGCGTGCGTGGCGCCGATATGGCGATGATTTTCCAGGAGCCGATGACCTCGCTCAATCCGGTCTTCACGGCCGGCGACCAGATCGCGGAATCGATCCGCCTGCATCAAGGCAAGGATCGCGCGGCCTCGCGCGCCGAAGCGCTGCGCATGCTGGAACAGGTGCGCATCCCCGAGGCGCGGTCCATCATGGACCGGTATCCCCACCAGTTGTCCGGCGGGATGCGCCAGCGCGTGATGATCGCGATGGCATTGGCCTGCAAACCGGCGCTATTGATCGCCGACGAGCCCACCACGGCGCTGGACGTCACCATCCAGGCGCAGATCCTGCAACTGATCCGCGCCCTGCAGGAAGAGATGCACATGGGCGTGGTGTTCATCACGCACGACATGGGCGTGGTGGCCGAAGTCGCGGACCGCGTACTGGTGATGTATCGCGGCGACAAGGTGGAAGAGGGGCCGTCGGCGGAGATCTTCAGCGCGCCGCGCCATCGTTATACGCAGGCGCTGCTCTCGGCGGTGCCCCGGCTGGGCTCCATGCGCGGCACGGAATTGCCCGAACGTTTCGAACTGGTGCGGCTGGATGCGGCTTCCGCCACTGCCGCGGCCGATGCCGCCGCGGCGCGCGCGCGGGCCGAAGCGCAGCCGCCGCACATGGCGGGCGAACCCATACTGAGCGTGCGCGACCTGGTCACGCGTTTCGATCTGCGCGGCGGCATCCTGAGCCGCGTGCGCGGGCGCGTGCATGCCGTGGAAAAGGTCAGCTTCGACCTCTATCCCGGCGAAACGCTGGCGCTGGTCGGCGAATCGGGCTGCGGCAAATCGACGACGGGTCGGTCGCTGCTGCGCCTGACGGAAAGCCAGGGCGGCAGCATCGTGCTGGAAGGCCGCGATATCGGCAAGCTCAGGGGGCAGGAACTGCAGGCGCTGCGCCGCGATATCCAGTTCGTTTTCCAGGATCCGTTCGCTTCGCTCGACCCGCGCGTGACGGTGGGATTCTCCATCATGGAGCCCCTGCTGGTGCATGGCGTGGCCAGCGGCAAGGAAGCGGAGCGCCGCGTCGCCGAATTGCTGGAACGCGTCGGTTTGCCGGCAGCCATGGCACAGCGCTATCCGCACGAGTTTTCCGGCGGCCAGCGGCAGCGGGTGTGCATCGCCCGGGCGCTGGCGCTTAACCCCAAAGTGGTGATCGCGGACGAATCGGTGTCGGCGCTGGATGTATCCATCCAGGCGCAGATCGTCAATTTGCTGATCGATCTGCAGCGCGACCTGGGCGTGTCTTTCCTGTTCATCTCGCACGATATGGCAGTGGTCGAACGCGTCAGCCATCGCGTGGCGGTGATGTATCTGGGCCAGATCGTCGAAATCGGCCCGCGCCGTGCGATTTTCGAGAACCCCCAGCATGCCTATACCAAGAAGCTGATGGCGGCCGTGCCGATCGCCGATCCGGCGCGACGCCACTTGAAGCGCACCCTGTTGACCGAAGAGATCCCCAGTCCCATCCGCAAGCCCGGCGACGAGCCCGTCGTCGCGCCGCTGGTCAACGTCGGGCCTGGCCATTTCGTGGCGCGGCATGCCGTGGGCGGCCTGTATTGAACCCAGGCTGCCCGCATTCCGTCGCGCCGTATCTGCCGTTGTTTCTCCACCAACCCTCCTTTACGAACCAGGAGTGCATCACATGAAAACATTGCGCCCCACCCGCCTGATGGCCGCCGCCGCGCTGGCCTTCGGCATCGCCGCGTCGCCGCTCGCGCATGCGACCAAGGATGTGACCTTCGCGGTGTCCATCGCGCTGGAAACGCTGGATCCCTACAACACCAATAGCACCCTGAACCAGGCCGCCGGCAAGGCGTACTACGAAGGCTTGTTCGAGTTCGACAAGGACCTGAAGATCCAGCCCGTGCTGGCCACCGGCTATGAAGTCAGCCCCGACGGCCTGGTCTACACGATCAAGCTGCGCAAGGGCGTGAAATTCCAGGACGGTACGGACTTCACGGCGGAGGCCGTCAAGGTCAACTTCGACCGCGTGTCCAACCCCGAGAACCACCTGACGCGCTATACGCAGTTCAACCAGGTGGAAAAAACCGAAGTCGTCGATCCCTACACCGTCCGCATCACCCTCAAGCGTCCGTTCTCGGCATTCATCAACGCGCTGGCCCATCCCGCCGCGATGATGATCTCGCCCGCCGCGCTGAAGAAGTGGGGCAACAAGGATATCGGCTTTCACCCCGTCGGGACGGGTCCCTTCGAATTCGTCGAATGGAAGCCGGCCGAATACCTGAAGGTGAAGAAGTTCGACGGCTACTGGCGCAAGGGCTATCCCAAGATCGATACGCTGACCTTCCGCACCGTGACGGACAACAACACCCGCGCCGCCGTGGTGCAGACCGGCGAGGCGCAGTTTGCCTTCCCCGTCCCGTACGAGCAGGCGGCCACGCTGGCCAAGAACGACAAGATCGACGTGGTCGACCGCAAGAATTCGATCATGGCCCGCTATATGTCGATGAACGTCCAGCAAAAGCCTTTCGATAATCCGAAGGTGCGCCAGGCGATCAATTACGCCATCAACAAGCAGGCGCTGATCAAGGTGGCCTATGCCGGCTATGCCACCGTCTCCACCGGCGTTGTTCCGCAGGGCGTCGAGTATGCCTACGAGATCGACAAGAAAGGCTGGCCCTACGATCCCAAGAAGGCGCGCGAACTGCTGAAGGAAGCCGGCTATCCCAACGGTTTCGAAAGCACGCTGTGGTCCGCCTATAACGACGGCACGTCGCAGAAGATCGTGCAGTTCCTGCAGCAGCAGCTGGCCCAGGTCGGCATCAAGGTGTCGGTCGAGGTGCTGGAATCCGGCCAGCGCGTGCAGCGCGTCCAGCAGGTGCAAAAGCCCGCCGATGCCAAGGTGCGGATGTACTACGCCGGCTGGTCGTCGTCCACGGGCGAGGCGGATTGGGGCCTGCGTCCCTTGCTGGCTACCGAAGCCTTCCCGCCGCAGCTGAACAACACGGCCTACTACTCCAACCCCAAGGTCGACGATGACATCAAGAAGGCGTTGACGACCACCAACAAGGATGAGAAGACGGCCCTGTACAAGGATGCGCAGGAAACCATCTGGAAGGATGCGCCGTGGGCCTTTTTGGTCACCCAGGGCAACGTGTACATCAAGTCGAAGAACCTGACCGGCGTGTATGTGATGCCCGACACCAGCTTCTGGTTCGGCGACGTCGATCTGAAGTGATGAACGTTCGGCCGGCCGTGGCGCCGCGGCGCCACGGCCGCGCCGTGGCATGACCGCGCGGATGCCGCGCATCCGCGCGCAGGAATTCTTATGCTTACCTATATCGTCAAGCGCCTTCTGGGCATGATCCCCACGCTGCTGCTGGTTATCGCGGTGGTGTTCATGTTCGTCCATATGCTGCCCGGAGACCCCGCGCGGCTGGCGGCCGGCCAGGAGGCCGACGAGCAGACCGTGCAGCTGGTGCGCCAGGAACTGGGACTGGACCTGCCGCTGCCACAGCAGTTCGTCCGCTATTTCACGCATATGCTCCGGGGCGACCTGGGCGTTTCGCTGCGCAGCAAGCGTCCGGTCAGCACCGAGATCGCCGATCGCTTCGTGCCGACGCTATTGCTGACGCTGGCCAGCATGGTGTGGTCGGTACTGTTCGGCATGATCATCGGCATCGCGTCGGCCGTGTGGCGCAACCGTTGGCCCGACCGGCTGGGCATGACGCTGGCGGTCTCCGGCATTTCGTTTCCGGCATTCGCGCTGGGCATGATGCTGATGCAGGTTTTCTCTGTCCAGCTCGGATGGCTGCCGACCATAGGCGCGTCCAGCTGGAAACACTACATATTGCCCTCGATTACGCTGGGTGCCGCCGTGGCGGCCGTGATGGCGCGTTTTACCCGCGCTTCCTTTGTCGAGGTCATCCAGGAGGACTTCGTGCGCACGGCGCGGGCCAAGGGCCTGGCCGAATCGGTGGTCGTGGCCAAGCACACGCTGCGCAATGCCCTGATTCCCGTGGTGACGATGATGGGCCTGCAGTTCGGCTTCCTGCTGGGTGGGTCCATCGTGGTGGAGACCGTTTTCAGCTGGCCCGGACTGGGTGCGCTGCTGGTCGATGCCGTTACGCAGCGCGACTATCCGGTCATCCAGGGCCTGGTGCTGCTGTTTTCCCTGGAGTTCATTCTGATCAACCTGGTGGTCGACGTGCTGTATGGCGTGATCAATCCCAGCATCCGGTACAAGTGAGGCGGCCATGACGCAACTCGATAACACCGCCGCCGCGGCCACCGCCACGGCCGCCGTACCCGCCGCCACGGAAGCGGTGCGCACGCCTTTCAGCGAGTTCTGGCGCAAGTTCAAGAAGCAGCACCTGGCGGTCGCGGCCGGCATCTTCGTGCTGCTGCTGATCCTGGTGGCCGTATTCGCGCCGTGGATCGTGCCCTTCGACGCCGAGAACTATTTCGACTACGACAACCTGAACGCCGGCCCGTCGCTGGTGCACTGGCTGGGCGTGGACGCGCTGGGCCGCGATATCTTCAGCCGCATCCTGATGGGCGCGCGCATTTCGCTGGTGACCGGCTTCGTGTCGGTGCTGCTGGGCGCCGCGGTGGGGACGTTCCTGGGCCTGATGGCCGGCTATTACGAAGGCTGGTGGGAGCGCATCAGCATGCGTCTTTCCGACGTGCTGCTCGCATTCCCCGGCATGTTGCTGGCCATCGGCGTGGTGGCCATCCTCGGTTCCAGCATGGTCAACGTGGTCGTGGCCGTGGCGGTGTTCAGCGTACCGGCCTTCGCCCGCCTGGTGCGCGGCAATACGCTGGCGATCAAGCACATGACCTATGTGGAAGCGGTACGCAGCATCGGCGCTTCGGACTGGACCATCATCCTGCGCCATATCCTGCCGGGCACGATCTCGCCCATCGTGGTCTACGGCACCATGCGTATCGGCACCTCCATCATCACGGCCGCCAGCCTGTCCTTCCTGGGCATGGGCGCGCAGCCGCCCACGCCGGAGTGGGGCGCGATGCTGAACGAGGCGCGTGCCGATATGGTGACCTCGCCGCATATTGCCGTGTTTCCTGCGCTGGCGATCTTCCTGACCGTATTGGCGTTCAACCTATTGGGCGACGGCTTGCGCGATGCCCTGGATCCCAAGATAGACCGGCGCTAGGCATGATCGAGCCGCAACCTCGTTTCCCGCGCGTCGGCACGCTGCCCAGCGGCCCGCTGGATTCCCTGTGCGACATCGATGGCGTGACCGTCGGCCATGCCACATTGGCGCGGGGATCCGTCCAGACCGGCGTGACCGTCGTACGGCCGCATGCGGGCGATATCTATCGTGACAAGGTACCGGCGGCCGCCAGCGTGCTGAACGGCTTCGGCAAGAGCGTGGGCCTGGTGCAGGTGGAAGAGCTCGGCGTACTGGAAACGCCGATCGCGCTGACCAACACCTTCGCCGTCGGTACGGTGGCGAATGCCCAGATCCGCCAGGCCGTCGCGGCCAACGTGGAGATCGGCCGCGCCTGGCCCACGGTCAATCCACTGGTGTTCGAATGCAATGACGGCTACCTGAACGACATCCAGGCGATGGCGGTCAGCGAAGCCGACTACGTGGCTGCCCTGGATGCCGCGGGGGCGCGTTGCGCGCAGGGCGCCGTCGGCGCCGGCCGCGGCATGTCCTGCTTCGGCTTCAAGGGCGGCATCGGCAGCGCATCGCGGCGCACGCGGTCGATCGACGGGCGGTCGTGGATGGTCGGCGCGCTGGTCCTGGCCAATTTCGGCCGCCAGCCGCTGTTGACGGTCGCCGGCAGGCCGTTCGGCCGTTGGCTGGAACAGGCGCGTACCGGGGCCGGGGACCTTGCCGTGGCGGGCGGCGAACGAGCGCCGCATGCCGGCAAGAGGCAGTCGAGCCATGCCGACGCCCATACCGCAGGCCACGGCGCCCGTTCGGCTGAGGACGACACCGAGAAAGGCTCCATCATCCTGATGCTGGCCACCGACGCGCCGCTCGATGCCCGGCAACTGCGCCGGCTTTCCCTGCGCGCGGGCGCCGGCCTGGCCCGCACCGGTTCGGTGTTCGGCCATGGCAGCGGCGACATCGCCCTGGCGTTTTCCACGGCGTACACCGTGCCGCACCTGGCGCAGCGGCCGATGCCGGCCATCGCCATGCTGCACGAAACCCGCATCGATCCGCTGTTCGAGGCGGCCGCGGAAGCCACGGAGCAGGCCATCCTGCACGCCCTGTGGCATGCCGAGGGCGTGACCGGCCGCGACGGCCATGAGCGCCGGGCCATCCGCGATGCCATTCCCGCGTGGCCGCAATGGCTGGCCGCGGGGCCATGATCACATTCCTCTCTTGATCGAGCAGTCATGCGCATATTGATTTCCACCGATATCGAAGGCGTCGCAGGCGTCTTCCATTCCCAGCAGGTCACCGCCGGCAATGCCGAATACGAGCGCGCCCGCGCCTGGATGACGGGGGAAGCCAATGCCGCCGTCGCCGGGGCCTTCGAAGGCGGCGCCGACGACGTGCTGGTCAACGACTCGCATGGCGGCTATCGCAATCTGCTGCCCGACGGGATCGACGAACGCGCCCGTCTGGTGCTGGGCAAGCCGCGCTACCTCGGCATGGTCGGCGGCCTGGAAGAAGCCTGCGACGCCGTATTCATGATCGGCTATCACTCGCGGGCCCAGGGACGCGGCGTGCTGGCCCACACCATCAACGGGTTTTCCTTCGCCAAGGTCCGCATCAACGGCATGGAGTTGGGCGAAGCCGGGCTGTACGGCGCGCTGGCAGGGGAACTGGGCGTGCCGGTGGCCCTGGCCAGCGGCGACGATGTCTTCATCGGCGAAACGCGCGAGCTCTTTCCCGGGGCGGTCTGGGTGCAGACCAAGATCGCGCGCGGGCAGGGGAGCGGCGTGTCGCTGTCGCCGGCCGCCGCGCGAGCCGCCATCCGCGAGGCCGCGCGCGCGGCCACGGGCAATATCGGCACGCTCAAGCCCTGGCGCATCGAACCGCCTATAGAATGCGTCCTGCAGACCCAGACCTCGGCCCTGGCCGACCTGTTCTGCACCTGGCCCGCGCTGGAGCGCGTGGACGGCGTGACGCTGCGCTTCACCACGGAAAGCATGCAGGCCGCCATCCGGACGCTGAACAGCCTGGCCGCCATGTCATTCATGCTGCGCTGAAAGGCGCCCGAGGATTCCGATGTCGCATACCGACGCCCGTATCGCCGCGCTGCGCCAGGCCATGGCCACGCACGGCCTGTCCGCCTATGTCGTTCCTTCCGCCGACCCGCACTTGTCCGAGTACCTGCCGTCGCGCTGGCAGGGACGCCAGTGGCTGTCCGGCTTTACCGGTTCGGTGGGTACCCTGGTGGTCACGGCGGATTTCGCGGGCCTGTGGGTGGACAGCCGGTACTGGGTTCAGGCCGGGTCGCAGCTGGCCGGCACCTGTGTCAGCCTGATGAAGCTGGGGGACGCGGGCGTGCCCGCCCACCCGGAATGGCTGGGCGACTACTGCGCCAACCTCCTTTCCGGCGGTGGCGCCACGACCGCGCCGAACGGTTCCTCGCAGGCAGGCCAGGGCAAACCGGCCGGCAGCGTTGCCGCTGGCCCGGTCGTGGGCGCCGACGGCCAGGTCCTCTCGCTGGCGGCGCATCGGGCGCTGTCCGATGCGGTCCGCGCCGCGGGCGGCAGCCTGGACATCCGGCACGACCTGCTGGCGGAAATCTGGCCGGACCGGCCCGGCCTGCCAGTCACGCCGGTGCGCGAGCACCTGCCCCCCTACGCCTGCGTGCCGCGCGCCGACAAACTGGCCCAGCTGCGCGCCGCCATGCGGGCCAAGGGCGCGGGCGCGCACGTCATCAGTTCCCTGGACGACGTGGCCTGGCTGCTCAACCTGCGCGGCGCCGACGTCGACTACAACCCGGTGTTCGTGGCGCACGCGCTGGTCCTGCCGGACCGCGTGGAGGTTTTCACGGCCGCCGGCAAGATCGACGCCGCGGTGGCCGACCGGCTGGCCGCCGACGGCGTGGCGGTGCGTCCCTACGAGGCTTTCGCGGCCGCGCTGGCGGCGCTGCCCGCGGACACCGCGGTCCTGGTCGACCCGGCGCGCACGACGATCGGTGTGCTGGCGGCCCTGCCGGCGCAGGCTCGCCGGGTGGAATCCATCAACCCCAGTACGCTGGCCAAATCCCGCAAGACCGACGACGAGCTGGCCCACGTGCGCGCCGCCATGGAGCAGGACGGCGCGGCGCTGTGCGAATTCTTCGCCTGGTTCGCGGCGGCCGCCGGACGCGAGCGCATCACCGAGCTGACCATAGACGAAAAACTGTCGGCCGCCCGCGCACGCCGGCCGGGCTTCGTCTCGCTCAGCTTCGGCACCATCGCCGCCTATAACGCCAACGGCGCCATGCCGCATTACCGCGCCACGGCCGCGTCGCACGCGGTCATCGAAGGCGACGGCCTGCTCCTGATCGACTCCGGCGGGCAGTACGAGGGCGGCACGACCGACATTACCCGGGTGGTGGCGGTGGGTACGCCGACGGCGGAGCAGAAGCGCGATTTCACGCTGGTGCTCAAGGGCATGATTGCGCTGTCCCGCGCCCGCTTCCCGCGCGGTGTGCTCTCGCCGATGCTGGACGCCATCGCCCGTGCGCCCATCTGGGAAGGGGGCGCGGAATACGGCCACGGTACGGGCCACGGCGTCGGTTATTTCATGAATGTCCACGAAGGGCCGCAGGTGATTTCGCATCGTGCCCCGGCGTCGCCGCACACGGCCATGGAGCCGGGCATGATCACCTCCAACGAACCCGGGATCTATCGGCCTGGCCGTTGGGGCGTGCGCATCGAGAACCTGGTCTGCAATCGGCCGGCGCAGACGACCGAGCTGGGCGAATTCCTTGCCTTCGAAACCCTGACCTTGTGTCCTATCGATACGTCTTGCATCCAGGCCGATCTGATGCGATCCGACGAAATCGCCTGGCTGGACGATTACCACGCCCAGGTCCGGGAGCGGCTGCTGCCGTACGTCGACGGCGCCGCGCGCGAATGGCTGGTGGCGCGGACCCTGCCGTTGGCGGCGTCCTAGAGGCCGCCGGTCCCCGGCGGGCCACCGGCCGCGATCCGGTTGCGGGCGCCCGCGGAGCGGTGCCGGCGTTGTTACTTCACGACGCCGGGCGAAATAGAAGGATTCGCCGCCCTGGCGGCTATAATCCAAATTTCCCGCACGCGCCCGGCCGCCCCGGGCGCTATTCACGATGACCAAATACGTATTTGTCACCGGCGGCGTGGTGTCTTCCCTGGGGAAAGGCATTGCCGCCGCGTCCCTCGGCGCGATCCTCGAATCGCGCGGTCTGCAAGTCACCCTGCTCAAGCTCGATCCTTACATCAACGTCGATCCGGGCACGATGAGCCCCTTCCAGCATGGCGAGGTTTTCGTCACGGAAGACGGCGCCGAAACCGACCTGGACCTGGGTCACTACGAGCGCTTTATTTCCACCCGGATGCGCAAGGTGAACAACTTCACCACGGGGCAGATCTACGAATCGGTGCTGCGCAAGGAACGCCGTGGCGACTACCTGGGCAAAACCGTCCAGGTCATTCCGCACATCACCAACGAGATCCAGGACTTCATCGCGCGCGGCGCGGAAGCCGGCTGGGATGGCAATACCGACGTGGCCATCGTCGAAATCGGCGGTACCGTCGGCGATATCGAATCGCTGCCGTTCCTCGAAGCCGCCCGGCAAATGAGCCTGCGCATGGGCCGCAATAATGCGGCCTTTATCCATCTGACCCTGGTGCCCTTCATCGCCTCGGCGGGCGAACTGAAAACCAAGCCCACGCAGCACTCCGTGCAGAAATTGCGTGAAATCGGTATCTATCCGCACGCGCTGCTGTGCCGCGCCGACCGTCCCATCCCCGAAGACGAACGCGCCAAGATTTCACTGTTTTCCAACGTGCCGCTGGATGCCGTGATCTCCGTGTGGGACGCGGACTCCATCTACAAGATCCCCGCCATGCTGCACAAGCAGGGCCTGGATAACCTGGTGTGCGACGCTTTGGGCCTGACGCCGCCGCCGGCGGATCTTTCCATGTGGGACGACCTGGTCGAAGCCCTGGAACATCCCGTGCGGGAGGTCACCATCGGCATGGTGGGCAAGTACGTCGACCTGACCGAATCGTACAAATCCCTGACCGAGGCCCTGGTGCACGCGGGCATCCATACCCGCTCCCGCGTCAAGATCGAATACATCGATTCGGAAGACCTGGAAGAGCACGGCACGGACAGCCTGAAGCACCTGGACGCCATTCTGGTGCCGGGGGGCTTCGGCAAGCGCGGCACCGAGGGCAAGATTGCGGCCATACGCTACGCCCGTGAAAACGGCGTTCCTTACCTCGGCATCTGCCTGGGCATGCAGTTGGCCGTCATCGAGTTCTCGCGCCACGTCGCCGGCCTGGGCGGTGCCAACAGCACCGAATTCGACCCGGCCGCGCCGCACCCGGTGGTGGCGCTGATTACCGAATGGATGGACCGCGAAGGCCGCGTCGAAAAACGCGATGCCAATTCCGACCTGGGCGGCACCATGCGCAAGGGCGCCCAGCGCTGCCCGGTCAAGCCCGGCACGCGCGCCGCGCAGATCTATGGGCCGGAAGTCAACGAACGGCATCGCCATCGCTATGAGGTGAACAACGTATACGTGCCGCGCCTGGAAGAGGCCGGCATGGTGATCAGCGCGCGCACCCCGACCGAGAACCTGCCTGAAATGATGGAACTGCCGGCGCATCCCTGGTTCGTGGGGGTGCAATTCCACCCCGAGTTCACGTCCACGCCGCGCGATGGACATCCCTTGTTCTCCAGCTACATCCAGGCCGCCATCGATCGCCAGGACCGGCGTGCCAAGGACACCGCGTGAAGCGCCACGGCCGCTTCATCCCCGACGACGCCGGCCACCCCGGCGTCGCCGCGTAAAAGTTTCTTGATCTTATCGACTTAGGGAAGAACCATCATGAGTGCAATCGTCGACATCATCGGCCGCGAGATCCTGGATTCCCGCGGCAATCCGACCGTGGAATGCGATGTGTTGCTGGAATCGGGCGCCATGGGCCGCGCAGCGGTGCCGTCCGGTGCCTCGACCGGCACGCGCGAGGCCATCGAATTGCGCGACGGCGACAAAAGCCGCTACCTGGGCAAGGGCGTGCTGCGCGCGGTGGAGAACCTGAATACCGAGATTTCGGAAGCCCTGATGGGCCTGGACGCGCAGGAACAGACCTTCGTCGACCGCACCCTGATCGAGCTCGACGGCACCGACGCGAAGGAACGCCTGGGCGCCAATGCCATCCTGGCTGCCAGCATGGCGGTGGCGCGTGCCGCGGCCGATGAATCCGGCCTGTCGCTGTACCGCTATTTCGGCGGCAGCGGCCCCATGAGCATGCCCGTTCCCATGATGAACGTCATCAACGGCGGCGCGCATGCCAACAACACCCTGGACCTGCAGGAATTCATGATCCTGCCGGTGGGCGCGGCCAGCTTCCGCGAAGCCCTGCGCTGGGGGGCGGAGGTCTTCCACGCCCTGAAGAAGCTGATCAATGCCCAGGGCATGTCGACGGCGGTGGGCGACGAAGGTGGCTTCGCGCCCAACGTGGCCAACCACGAGGCCGCCATCCAGTTGATTCTGAAGGCGATCGGCGAAGCGGGCTACGAGCCGGGCACGCAGATCGCGCTGGGCCTGGATTGCGCCAGCTCCGAGTTCTTCAAGAACGGCAAGTACGTGCTGGAAGGCGAGGGCGGCATTTCGCTCAGCTCGCAGGAATTCGCCAATCTGCTGGCGACGTGGTGCGACAAGTACCCCATCATTTCCATCGAGGACGGCATGGCCGAAAACGACTGGGACGGCTGGAAGTTGCTGACCGACCAGTTGGGCAAGAAGGTGCAGCTGGTGGGCGACGATTTGTTCGTGACCAACACGCGCATCCTGAAGGAAGGCATCGCCAAGGGCGTGGCCAATTCCATCCTGATCAAGGTCAACCAGATCGGTACGCTGACCGAAACCTTTGCCGCCATCGAAATGGCCAAGCGCGCCGGCTACACCGCCGTGGTGTCGCACCGTTCGGGGGAAACGGAAGACTCCACCATCGCGGATATCGCGGTGGCCACCAACGCGATGCAGATCAAGACCGGTTCGCTCTCGCGCTCGGATCGCATGGCGAAATACAACCAGCTGCTGCGCATCGAAGAGGAACTGGCGGAGGTCGCCTCCTATCCCGGCCTGGAAGCCTTCTACAACCTGCGCTAGCGTTCAGTGCGCCCGGCGGCGCGCCCGACATGGCGCGCCGCTCAACTTCAATCGGATAACCCCCGCATGCGCCTGTTGTTCCTGGTTCTGCTGGCCTTGGTTTGCCTGATCCAATACCCGCTTTGGCTGGGCAAGGGCGGGTGGTTCAAGGTTTGGGACCTGCAGAAACAGGTCGCGGCGCAGCGCACGGTGAACGAAGGGATGCGTGCGCGCAATGCGGCGTTGGACGCCGAAGTGCGCGACCTCCAGACCGGCACCGGCGCCCTGGAAGAACGGGCCCGCAGCGAGCTGGGCATGATGAAAGAAGGCGAGGTATTCGTACAGATCGTCCCGGCCGGCAGCAATCCCCCCGCCACGGCGCCCGCGTCCGACCGCGGCGCCCCCGGTACGGCTCCCGCGCCGGCCAACCGCCCTGCGCCCGCCCAGCAGCCGGCGCGCCGCTGAACGCGGCCGGAGGCCTCGGCGCGCAGCACAAAAGGACGCCGCATGCCGGATCGTCCGCCTGTTCCCCACCTGTGATAGCGCTGGCGCCGCCAGGCGGAGCGAGCATGTCCCGCAAAGCCTGGCGTGGCGGCTCCTGTGCCGCGCGCCGCCCGGGTTCCCCTTTGCCGCCGGCGCGCCATGGCGTCGCCGCGCCCAGCGCGCGGCGGGCCGATGGGCCGTGCCGTGCCGCCTGCCACCGCACCGGATGCGACTGCATGGGCAGGGCGATCTCCATCGAGATCGGCAGCATCCCGGCGCGAGCCGCCGGGCCACGGTCGCCGCGCATCGCCGCGAGCTGCCGCAATACGGCGCGCAACCCCGGCACGCCGGGGCGATACGCATAGCTCAGGCGCAGCCGCAACATATTCGCCTCGAAGATGGTCTGTCCCGAGCGCGGGCCGCGGCCGCCCGGCCATCCCATGCGGCGGCGCCGCAGGTGCTGCTCGCCCTGGTAGTCGTTGCTGATGGCGGGCAGGCCTGCCGCGCCAGCCACCCGCAGGGCCGTATCGGCGAAGTCCGCATAGGCGCCATCCGTGGGGGACAGGGCGTCGATGCGCCATGGGAAGGCGCCGGTCTCCTGCAGCATGTCCTGGAAGGTAGCCCGCATGCGGGCGCGCGGACTGCCGTGCCGGCCGGGCGGTTGAAACAGGGGCAGCAGGGCGGTTTCGAAGGCCTGTTCGATGGCAGTGGGCCGGCCGTGCGCGGTCGCGCCGGCCCGGGCGGCCTCCAGCAAGGCGAGATGCAGCATCTGCCGAACGAGGTGCCAGCGCGCGGCCTCAATGGCGAACAGCGCGCAGAACAACAGCGGCAGCGCGGTAACGATGAAGCTGGCCATGGCTGCGCCGCGCTGGCGGGCAATGGGATGCGGAAGGCAAGGCATGCCGCCAGTCTGCGGTGCCGCGCGTCATGCGTCGATTGCGACATCTACGCGTGACGCGCCCGACACAGGATTGCCTGTAGGGCGCGTCCGCTTCGCCGCGTCCGGGCAGCGCGTGCCGACGTCGCCGCTCGTCGCGCGTCGGGCCGATCTTCAGTGAACCGTGGGCGGGTCCTGCTCCGGCACCGCTTTCGAGTCCGTGAACAAACCGGCACAATCCACCGCGTCGAAGAGATACGGCTTGCCGCAGAAGTCGCAAGCCACTTCGACCTGGCCGCGCTCGGCCAGGATGTCCTCGATTTCCGCTCGCCCCAGCATGCGCAGCATATCGGCCACCTTGCCGCGGTTGCATGGGCAATGCCAACGGACCCCGGCCGGCTCGAAAGTCAGCAGGGTCTCTTCCCAGTACAGCCGATGGACCAGCGTATCGATGTCCGTGGCCAGCAGCTCGTCCGGCTTCAATGTCTGCGCCAGCTGGACCGCGCGGTTCCACGTTTCTTCCGCGGCTTCCGGCGTTTGCGCCACGCCGCCCTGGCCCGGCATCCGTTGCAGCAGCATGCCGGCCGCCTGGCTTTCGTCGGCGGCGAGCCACAAGCGGGTTTCCAGCTGCTCCGACTGCTGCATGTAATGGCCCAGCGCGTCGGCGACGGTTTCACCCACAATGGGAACGATGCCCTGGTAGGGCTGCTGGCCGGGGATCTTGCGCTGCGGATCCAGGACGACGATGAAACGGCCGTTTCCGCCCGGGTTCATCAGGCTTTGCATGGTGCCGGTATCCGGTACCGCGTGATCCTGGCGCAGCTTGACGGTGGCGCGCAGGCTGAGATCCGCCCGGCATTCCACCACCAACAGGGCAATGGGCCCATCGCCCTGGATTTGCATGACGAGCGAGCCGTCGAACTTCAGGTTGGCGGCCAGCAGCGTGGAGGCGGCGATCAGTTCGCCCAGCAGCCGCTTGATCGCGACGGGGTAGTCATGGTTGACCTGGGCGGAACGCCAGGTATCCTGCAGCCGTACCGCCTGCACCCGCACGGTACGATCCTCGAACAGGTATTTCTTCAGAAGATCAGTCATGCCTCGAATGTTAGCCGATACGGCCCGCGCTGCCGGACCGTATCGGCCATCATCCGGGCCGGCGAGGCTATGGCTGAGCAGACCCTGTCAGGCGATCCGCTTGAGCACGCGCTTGTATTCCTGTCCCCGATCGACATAGCCCTGCGTATTGCGGTGCATCTGGTCGATTTCTTCCGGCGTCAGTTCGCGTACGACCTTGCCGATGCCGATGACCAGGCTGTTGTCCGGGATGACACGGCCTTCCGGGATGAGGGCACCGGCGCCTATCAGGCAATTGCGGCCCACCACGGCGTCGTTCAGCACGATGGCCTGGATGCCCACCAGCGCGCCCTCGCGTATCGTGCAGCCATGCAGCATGGCCTGATGGCCCACCGTGACACGCGGTTCGACGATCAGGCCGTGGCCCTTGTCGACGTGCAGGACAGAGGATTCCTGGATATTGCTGCCGCGGCGGATGACGATGGGCGCGTTGTCGCCGCGTATCGTTACCTGCGGCCAGATGCTGACTTCCGCTTCCAGGGTGACGTCGCCGATGATGTCGGCGCTGTCGGCGATATAGGCGCTGGCGTCGATGCGCGGCGCGACGCCGTCGAGTTCGTAAATGGCCATGGCCCGGTTCTCCGTTGCATCAGGCGCGCTGGTCGCCGCGCGCCTTTTCCGCTTTTTCCTCTTCCCGCTGCCGCAGTATCCGCCGCTGGACCTTGCCCGTGGTCGTCATGGGCAATTCTTCGAGGAACTCGATTTCCTTCGGGTATTCATAAGGCGCCAGGCGTTCGCGCACGTGGTCTTGCAGGGCCTGCACGATGCCTTCCGTCGCCTGCCCGGCGAACTCCGGCGTCAGCACGACGTAGGCCTTGACCAGCGCGCCCCGCTCCGGGTCGGGCTTGGGGACGACAGCCGCATTGGCCACCGCGGGATGCCCCAGCAGGCAGCTTTCGATTTCGCCCGGCCCGATGCGATAGCCCGCGGATTTGAAGACATCGTCGCTGCGGCCGGCGTACCAGAGGTAGCCGTCTTCGTCCATGCGGGCAAGGTCGCCTGTGCGGCACCAGTCGCCCGAGAATTTGGCCGCGGTCGCGACGGGGTTGCGCCAATACTGCAGGAAAAGAATCGGGTCCGGATGACCGTGGATGTCGTAGCGGTTCAGCGCGATTTCGCCGATTTCCCCTGTTTTGACCGGCTGCCCCTGCTCGTCGATGACGGCTACCCGGTGCCCCGGGTAGGGCCGGCCCATGCTGCCCGGCTTGGCGGGCCAGCGTGCCTGGCTATTGCCGACCAGGTAGTTCATCTCGGTCTGGCCGAACATTTCGTTCGGCGTGATGCCCAGTGCCGACTGGCACCAGCCGAACACCGTTTCGCCGACGCTTTCGCCCGCGCTCATGAGCGCGCGCAGCACCAGCTTGTAACGTTCGCGCGGCGCGGGGACCGCTTTCATCATCGCTTTCAGGGCGGTCGGGAACAGGAAGGTATTGGTGACCTGATAGCGTTCCAGCAGCTCGAAGGCGCGTTCGGGAGAAAAACGCCCGCGCGTTCCGACGATGGGGTGGCCGAAATACAGCGTGGGCAGCAGCGCATCCATCATGCCGCCCGTCCAGGCCCAGTCCGCGGGCGACCAGAAAACATCGCCCTGCTTGGGGAACCAATCCTGCGAGGCGACGAAACCGGGCAGGTTGCCGATCAGCACCGAATGGGGCAGCAGCGCACCCTTGGGCGCGCCCGTGGTCCCGGAGGTGTAAAGCAGGATGGCGGGGTCGGTCGCCAGCGTATTGATCCGCTTGAAGTCCGCCGATTGCCGCGCGAGCAGGCTGCGCCAGGGCAGCACGCGTTCGTCGGCGAAGCCTATGCCGATGATCTGTTGCAGCGCCGGGCATTGCTCGGCGATGGACAGCAGATTGGCGCTGGAGGCGGCGTCCACCACAGCCACCCGCGCCTCCGAATCACGCAGGCGCGATTCGAGGGCCTCGGGACCGAACAGGCCGGACAGGGGCACGATGACCGCGCCCACGCTGTAGGTCGCCATATGGACCACGACGGTCTCTGGCCGTTGTCCCAAAACAACAGCCACGCGGTCGCCCTTGCCCACACCCATGCGCAACAGGCCATTGGCCAGCTGGTTCACAGCTTCGGCCAGGCGGCCGTATGTCCAGACCTCTCTATTGCCCGCTTCGTCTTCGTAATAAATGGCAATGCGCCGCGCGTCGAGACCGCTTTCGGCCCAACGGTGGCAGCACACCTCGGCGATGTTGAACTGGGTCGGTACTAGCCAGCGGAATGAGTCGTAAAGCGCCTGGTATTGATCGTTCATGGCCCTGTTATGAGCGGTTACAACGATGGAACTCGTCGGCAGTGCTTTTGGGGCCGGATTGCCCCAGACGCAAGCATGACCTAGCGAGCCACTATCTGCAACATTGGCGTGTTGCCCCTACTCATGTCTAGGGTTTTCACGGATGTTCCGCGGGCGTTCCTGGCCCTACGGGTGCCTGCCCTGACGGCGCAGGGCCGACGGCAGGGCAGGCAGGGAGACCGGGCGCGGCGCGCGCGCGGGAGGCGCGCCGGCGACCCGCTCGGCAAGCACGGCCGCCCAATCCACCAGCTGCAGGCGGCCGCTATGGTCTTCGGCCAGTGCCGACAGGCTTTCCACCCAATCGCCGTCGTTGCAGTAGAGGACGCCATCGATGTCGCGCATTTCCGGCTTATGGATGTGGCCGCAGACGACACCATCCAGGCCGCGCCGGCGGGCCTCGCCGGCCAGTGCATGCTCGAAATCCGTGATGAAGGCGACGGCGTTCTTGACCTTGTGCTTCAGGTACTGGGACAAGGACCAGTAGTGCAAGCCCATGCGGTGCCGCATGCGGTTGAAATAATGATTCAGCCAGAGCGCGAACTGGTACAGCGTATCGCCCAGGTGTGCCAGCCATTTGCTGTGCTGGATCACGCCGTCGAATTGGTCGCCGTGCAGCACCAGCAGCCTGCGGCCGTCGGCGGTGTGGTGGACATCCTCATCGACGATCTCGATGTCGCCGAACGCGTAGCCGATGAATTCGCGGGCGAATTCGTCATGATTTCCCGGTACGAATACCACCCGGGTGCCCTCCCGCGCCTTGCGCAGGATGCGCTGCACGATGTCGTTATGCGCGCGTGGCCAGTGCCAGTGCTTGCGCAATTGCCAGCCATCCACGATGTCGCCGACCAGGTACAGCGTCTCGGCTTCGTTGTGGTCCAGGAAATCGAGCAGGAATTCGGCCTTGCACCCCGTCGTGCCGAGATGCAAGTCGGAAATCCACACGGTGCGCCAATGCGTCGGCCGAATCTCGTCCACATATCCCTCGGGTCGCGCTGTCATGTCGGCATGAGATCACTGCGCGATGACGCGGATGTGAAATTGGCATGGCGGTTTTATGACACGCCGGGCGCCCGACGCGAGCAGCCTTCACCAGGCCGCGGCACAGGCCTGGCGCCGCAGATCCGCCGCAGCCTCCAGCATGCCAGACCCATGCCTTTGCACCGCCTTGATCGAGCCGAAGTAGAAAGGATGCGTCGAGTCCGCTTCCACCGCGACGCCCGACGCTTCGAGCAGTGCAAGCGCGCCGTCGGAGAATCCCGGCTCGCACATGACCTGGCCGTCCCGCCCGATGCTCCAGCGCGGCAGGTCGATGGCAAGGGAAAGGGGCGCGCGGTCGACCAGGACATTCGAGATGCATTGCACCCCGGTCGTCGTCTGGCTGATGCCGCCCGGCGACACGGCAAACAGCTCGGGCGCGCCATCCCGGAACACGATATAGGGATTCAATGTATGTACCGGCCGCTTGCCGGGGGCCAGCACATTGAAGTGCCGGCGATCGGTGCTGAACTCTCCGAGCCGGTTGTTCATCAGCACGCCCGTGACGGGATCGACGCACCCGCTACCAAAGGGCTGGAACACGCTTTGCAACATGACCAGGCCGTTGCCGGACCCGTCCGCCAGCACGATGCCGGCGGTGTCTCCCGGTTCCGCGCCGGCGTCCGGGAAGCGGGGTGATTCCGAACCGTCGTCGTGCCATGGCCAGCGCGCCGCGGGATCCGCGACGCGGTCGCGCAGTCCTGGCAGGCAGGCGCGCGCATTCATGACCTGCGCATACAGCCGCCGTTCCCGCGGAACGTCCAGGCGCCATTGCAAGCGGGACAGTTGTGCGAGCATCAGCACGCCCACCGAGTTCGGCGGCATGACGGCAACCCGCCGTCGGCCATAGTCCTGGTGGACGGGCTCCGTCCAATCCGCCGCGATGCGCTTAAGGTCCTCGGGGCGCAACAGGCCGCCGGTTTCCGCGGCGAAGCGGCACAAGGCGTCGGCCACTGGTCCTTCGTAGAACCCGTCTTCCCCATGCGCCGCGATGCGTTGCAGCGTTGCGGCCACGGCAATCTGCCGCCATGGCGTTCCTGCCTGGCGGTCCTGTCCATCGACTTGGAATGCCTGCGCAAAGCCCGGCTGTTTACGAACCTGCGTGGTGGCAAGCGCAAGATTCCGGCGGATTTCGCTGGAGAACGCCGCGCCGTCGGCGGCCAGTTCGATGGCGTCGTGGAACAGCGTGTTCCAGGGCAGCCGTCCGTGCCGGCGATGTGCCTGTGCCCATAAGCGGACCAGGCCGGGAACCACCCAGCTGCGCGGGCCGCGTGCGTCGACTGCCCCGCCGAACAAGGCGGGGTCGGCGCTTCCCGGCGCGATACCGGATCCGTTGAGCGCATGGGTTTGTCCGCCGGCGGCGTCGTGCAGGAGCATCATGCCGCAGCCGCCCAGCGACGTCGCATGCGGCAGGACCACGGTCAATACCGCCGAGGCGGCGATCATCGCGTCCACCAAGGCGCCGCCCCGCTCCAGTTGTATGCAGGCGGCACGGGTTGCCAGATGATGGCCCGTGGCAACGCTATGGCGATGCCCGTAAAGAGCGGCGCGCGCGCCGGACGGGCCGCTCATCGCAGGTAGCTTCCCAGGAAGGTTCCGGCGAAGCAGCCCAGGCCGCACGCCAGCGGCAGCCACCATGCGAGTGGGGATCCACGGGCCGTGGTGCCGGGCTCCGGCGTGCCGGCTGCCCATCCCCGCCCCGTGGCGCCGGGGGCTTCCGCGCGGGCCGTCCGCGTCGCCGCGATGGGCTCGGCGGGGGAGGCCAGGCGCTTCTGCACGTTCTGGAAAAAGCGCTCCGAGAACTTGCGCGCCGCGTGGTCGATCAGCCGGCTTCCCAGTTGCGCCAGCTTGCCATTGATGGTGGTCTCGGCGGAATACGTGAGCAGCGTGCCGCCCGGCATATCGCTCAGTTCGATGCGGATGCGGCCCGCGGCCGAACCGGCCATCCCGCCATTGCCTTCGCCAACGAGTACGTAGGATTGCATCGCGGTTTCGACCTCACGGCGGAAGGTGACGTCGAATGTCGCCCGCACCGGGCCGACCGCGCTGACGAGCGTGGCGGCGTAGCGGTCCGCGTCGATGGCCTGCAGCGTTTTGCAGTCGGGGATCGTCGCGCGCAGGAAGTCGGCGTCGCCCAGTGCCTGCCAGACGGCGGTGCGGTCCGCCGCCAGCGTCTTGCTACCGTCGATCAGCATGGCCGTACCTCGTGTCGATCTCGATGCCCGCCAGGCTCAGGCCGCGGTCGGCGATGCGCATGCGGTCGTTCAGCGAGCGAAAGCGCCCGAAACTCCATACCACCAGCGGGCGGGCGAAATCGAGCACGGTAGGCCATTGGCGCGTGAAAGCGTCATAGCGGCAGGACCAGGCCTGGGTTCGATCGCTGATGAAGCGCACGCGTTGCTCCCAGCTTCGCAGCGCGGCGGGGATGTCGGTCGCGTCGCGCACCAGCGTGGCCAGCGCCAGCGCGTTCATCAGCGTCAGGCCGGCGCCCTGGCCCAGGGTCGGCGGCAGGCCATGCGCCGCGTCGCCCAGGATGGCGACGTTGCCCACCGCCCAACGCGGGCAGCTGACCACGCCATAGGGATACTGGGTCGCCGGCGCGGCCGCCAGCATCTCGAACAACGGGCGCAGCAAGGGAAAGCGCCGCGACCAGTCGGCCACGTCCAGCGGCAGCCGCGCCGCGCGCGTATCGGCCGCGGGCGCCACCATGTAGACATAGGTATGGAGCGGTCCGGCCGGCGTTACGCCGATGCGGCGGTTACCCGACCAATGTTCGACCGTTTGCAGTTCGGGCGTGAACTGGCGCGATTCGATCAAAAAACGGTCTATCAGCGTCGGCAGTTCGCTGAAGCCGCCGCCGATACCCAGGGATGCACGCACCGCGGAATGGACGCCGTCCGCGGCGATAACGAGATCGGCGGGATAGCTCCCTTCCTTCGTGTGCAGCCTGCCGTCGCGCGCGCCGGTGACGCGGCTGCCCGTCAGGATTTGCACCCCGCTGTCCAGGGCAACGTCGCGCAGCCCTTCTATCAATGTCTGGCGCGCGAAGGTGTGCACGCGCGATGCGCCGGTCAGCTGCCGCTCCTGCTTTACCCGGCCGTCGGCGAAGCGGATCTGCGCGCGGTCCAGCCTGGTGCCGTGGGCTTCGATGCGGCGCATGACGCCCAGGTGCTCCAGGACTTCCAGGCTGTTGTTCTTGATGTAGATCCCGGCGCCGATCTCGCGGATGTCGTCGCCCTGTTCGTGGACGCGGACGCGCCAGCCCTGACGGGCCAGCAAGGCGCCGGCGGCCAGGCCGCCGATTCCGCCGCCGGCAATTTCTGCGGTACGTGTCATGCTGTCCTCACTCGATCTCGACGACCATTTCCAGCTCGATGGGCATGTTGAATGGCAATGCCGCGAACCCGACCGCGCAGCGGGCATGGATGCCTGCGGCACCGAATACGGCGGTCAGGATGTCCGACGCACCGTCGATGACTTCCGGCTGGCGGAAGAAATCCGGCGTCGACGCGACCATGCCGAACAGACGCACCACTCGCTTGACTCGCGACAGCTCACCGATTTCGGCCTTCAGCGATGTCAGCGCGCTGATCACCGCGTTGCGGGCCCCCATCTTGCCTTCTTCGATGGAAATTTCCGCGCCCAGCTTGCCCTTGTGCGTCTGCTCCGCTCCCTTGAACGTGCCGTGGCCCGCGACGAACACCAGATTGCCTGTCGTGACGGCGCCGGCATAGTTGCCCACCGGTTGCCGCCGCTCCGGCAATACGATGCCAAGTTCGGCCAGGCGGGCTTCCGGGGTCGTGCCTTTGAGTGAGTTGAAGGTTTCGATGGACATGGCAAGTTCCTAAGGGTTGGAGGATGCGGTGCGTTCGCGCAGCAGGCGCAATTGCGTGGCGGCCCCGGAGGTCAGCAACGCATGGATGGAAAATTCATCGCGTAGCCGGTCCGGATTCATCTCCAGCAAGGCTGCGCGTTCGTCGGCGGCAAGGGCATAGGCATCGCACCATGCCTGCGGATCGGCCAGGTAGCGTTGCGCACTGTCCGGGTCGCTGCGCAGCCGGTAAAGCGCTTCGACCAGGGCGACTCGTCGCGGCGGCAGCGCGGGGTAGATCAAGGGGGCCGCCGGCTCGTCCTCGGTCAGGTCCCAGGCCAGCACGCTATAGGTGTGGTGCCAGGAAGGTTCGAAAGTGGCCAGGAAGGGCTTGCGATTGCCGATGGCGCCGGCGGCGATCAGCGGCTCCCGCAGTTCCAGGTTGCCTGTGCGGTCCAGCGCGGCCTCGTCCAGCGCGAGCAGGCCGGTGAGGTTGCCGGCGCGCATCTGCTCGTACAGCCCCGTGTCGGTCTCGACATCGGGATTCGGGTAATGCACGGTCCCGGGATAGTGCGACAGACCGCCGCTGGCGATCAGCACGGCGCGGCGTCCCATGCGCGTTACGGCGCGTGCCAGCGCCTGTCCGAACGCATGGCAGCGCAGGGGCGAAGGCTGCGGCGGCACGTAGGCATTCACGAAGATGGGCGTCATCGGAATGCCGCGATCGAAGCCCATGAACGCGTAGGGGATGGTAAAAGCCGTCGGCAGTTTGGCCGACAATGTGTAGGCCAGATCGAAACCTTCCTCTTCCATGCGGCGCACCAGTCCATAGCCCATGGAGGGATCGAGCGTCCAGTCCCCGCGGTGCTTGTGCATGCCGTCGGCGGTCGCCGCGGCATGCACGCAGAACGCGGGCACGGAATGGGTCACGAAGTGGTCGCCATGATCGTTGGACACCACGATGATGCAGTCGGGCTGCAGCGCGCGCAGCCGTTCGCCCGCCTGCGCCATCGCGGCTCTGACGCGTTCGATCCGATCCGGGTCTTCGGTGTCCGGCCGGGACAGGAATTGGGGCGCGTGCGGCACGCAGGCCACGCCGACGATACCGGCTCGCGGGGTTGGGCTCATGTCGATTCCTCTATGGTGGTCTGGATCGCGGCGACGATGCCCTGGTAGCCCGTGCAGCGGCAGATGTTGCCGCACAGCTGTTCGCGGATGCCGGCGGGGCAGGTCGCCTGGCCGCGCGACACCATGTCGTGGGCCGTGATCAGCATGCCCGGCGTGCAGAAGCCGCATTGCAGGCCGTGATGGCGGTGCATGGCGTCGCGCAGGCGGTGCGACAGGGGATCGGTCAGTCCCTCCGCGGTGGTGATGGTGCTGTTCGCGCAGGCGGCGGCCAGGATCAGGCAGGCGCGCGCCACTTCGCCGTCGACGATGACATTGCAGGCGCCGCAAACGCCGTGTTCGCATCCCAGGTGCACGGAGGTCGTGCCGGCCTGTTCGCGCAGGGCGTCCGCCAGGCTGGCGTTGGGCTCGACGGTCAGCGTCGCGGCGCTGCCGTTCACCGTCAGGTCCACGCTTATCCGGATATCAGTCATGGCGAGGCTCCCGCGCCTGGTCGATGGCGCGTATCAGGTTCACGGCATGGCGGTAGCGGGCCACGGCCGGTTCGTCGGGGAGCAGGCCGGCGATCTCCCGCCCGGCCTGGTCCCACAGCGCGCCGGGGTCGGCGCAGCCCGCCTGGAGCAAGGCCGCGCACCCCGGCAGCGGGCGCGGGCCGGCGCTGGGCGCGGCGATCCAGCACGACCAGTGCCCCGACGCGCGGCGCAATGCCACCGCCGAGGCGGTGGCATATTCACCGGCCCGGTGCATCAGCTTGGCGCGCCCCCACGCGGTCAGGCACGCGTTGTCCGCGTCCAGGATGATGTCCGTCAGCACTTCGTCGATCTCGATGTCGGTGGCGAGCGGCCCCTGAATGAACGCACTCAATGGCGCTTCACGCCCTCCGCGCAGGCTGCGCAATCGGACGCGCGCATCCAGCGCGGATAGCAGCAGGGGCCAGTCCCCCGCGGGATCGGCATGGACCAGGCTGCCGCCGACGGTCCCTCGTGTGCGCACCGCGGGAAAGGCGATCTGCGCCGCGTGCGCGGCGAGCAGCGCCGCCGCCGGCGTGTCCGCCGGGGCGCGAGCGAGGTCGGCGTGGGTCGTCATGGCGCCGATGGACAGGCCGGCATCCTGCGCTCGGGTTCCTCGCAGCGCGGGCACGCGTTTCAGGTCGATCAGTACCATCGGGCGCGCCAATCCGTAGCGCATCGTGGGCAGCAGGCTCTGGCCTCCGGCCAGCACCTTCGCGTCGCTGCCCGCGGCGGCCAGCATTTCCAGCAGCCCGTCCAATGTGTCGGGCGCGCGGTATTCGAAGTCCGGCAGTTTCACGGTTTCTCTCCCGCCGCGAGCCACTGCGCGAGCAGGTAATCGGGTTCGATGGGCGTACGGTCCACCGCCACGTCCCGTTCGCGCAGCGCCGCGCGTATCGCGTTGGCTATGGCGGCGGGCGGCGGCACCGAACCGCCTTCTCCCATTCCCTTGACGCCGAAGGCCGAGAACGGCGATGGCGTGCACAGATGGATGATTTCGATGCGGGGCACTTCCAGGGCGCTGGGTACGAGGTAATCGCCGAACGTCACCGTCTGAGGCTGGCCGTCGGCGTTGTAGCGCATGGCCTCGTACAGGGCCTGTCCGATGCCCTGCGCGACACCGCCGATCACCTGGCCGTCGGCGATCAGCGGATTGACCACCGTGCCGCAATCCTCCACGACCAGGTAGTCCAGGATCCTGGCAAAGCCCGTGTCGATATCGACTTCGACGCGCGCGGCGTGGACCGCGTAGGAAAACGTGCCCGTTTCCACGGTGGGCCGGTAGAAGGTTTGCAGCGACATGCCGGGCTCGATGTCCTTGGGCAGCTTGTGTATCTGTACGGTGGAGATGCGGGCGATCTCCGCCAGCGTCAGGCTGCCGTGCGCGCCGTGCAGGGCGCCGTCGCGCAATTGCAGTGCGCCCGGCGCGTCGCCCAGATTGGCCGATGCAATTCGCCGTGCCTTGTCGATGAGCGCGGCGCAGGCCTGGGCGACCGCACCGCCGCCCATGACGATGGACCGCGATGCCACCGTTCCCATGCCGTATGGGGCGGCCGCGGTGTCACCCTGGCGTACCCGGATATCGGCGAGCGCGACGGCGGTGATCTGCGCCGCGATCTGGGCATAGCTGGTGGCATGACCCTGTCCATGGGCCAGCGTACCGACGTCGATCTCCAGCGTACCGTCGCCGTTCAGGCTGACGCGGGCGGCTTCATGTCCATAGACGGTCGGCGAACCGCGGCGGAACCATTCCTCCGACCCATGGCCGGCCTGTTCCACCAGCACGGCGTAGCCCGTGCCGATGCGCGTGCGGGCATACGCCGGGCGGCTGTCCGTCCAGTTCGCCCGCACATGGGCCGCCGCCTCGTCGACCGCTTGGCGGTAATCGCCGGAATCGTAGGCCAGGCCGGTCGCCGTGACGTATGGCATCTTCATGGATGGAATCAGATTGCGCCGGCGTACGTCCACCGGGTCCATGTCCAGGATATGCGCCACTTCGTCGACGATGCGCTCCATGGCGAAACAACCGCCGGGACGGCCGACGCCGCGATACGGGCCGACCGGGCTTTTGTTCGTGTAGATGCTGATCGCCTGGTAGCGGTAGTTCCGGATATCGTAGGGACCGAGCATGACGTTGGCCGCCATATTGGCCTCGATCGCGCCCGTCGACGTCTTGGCGCAATAGGCGCCGCCGTCCACGATGAAGGTCGCGTCGATCGCGTGGATGCGGCCGCTCTCGTCGAAATAGGCTGCGATGTCCTGATCGTGCTGGCGGCTATGGTTGCTGGCGACGAAATGTTCGTAGCGGTCCTCTATCCACCGCACCGGGCGGTCCAGCTCCATGGCCAGGGCGGTCAGTAGCACTTCTTCGGGATACAGGTTGCTTTTGGCGCCGAAGCCGCCGCCCACGTCAGGCACGATGACGCGCAGATCGCTCTCCCGCAGGCCCGGGATCTGCTGCGCGATGAAGCTGCGTATCAGATGCGGGCGCTGTGTCGATAGATGGACGTGCAGCGCGCCGCTCGCCTTGTCGCGTTGGGCCAGGCAGCCGCGGCCCTCCAGCGGGCTGGCGAGCACCCTTTCCATGGTGAAGCGCCGGCAAACCCGGCGCAGCCCCGCATCGCCCCGCGCGGTCGCCGCTTCGATCGCATCGAAGTCGCCGATCGTGCGCGCGGCCCGCATGATCAAATTGGAGTCCAGGTTTCCATGCAACGGAACGCCGGGCTTTTCCCATTCCGTCCGCGCGTCCAGGACGGGCGGAAGCGTTTCGATATCCAGCGCGATGGCTTCCGCCCAGCGCTCCGCCTGGGCGCGGGTGGGCGCCATGACCAGCGCCACCGGCTCGCCGACGAAGCGCACCTTGTCCGTTGCCAACAGCGGATAAGGCGCACCGTGAAAGCCCTCCCGCAGCAGTTCCGCCTTGATGGGCAACGCCCGTCCTTCGAAGTGCCGCGCCAGCCGCACGTTTTGCGGCGGGACATCTTCGCCGATCCGCACGCCCTTGAGCACGCCGTGCGCCACGGGACTGCGAACGAAGGCGATTTCCAGGCAGTCGCGCACGGCGATGTCGGCAATGAATGCCGCGGCGCCGGCCAGGTGGCGCGCGTCTTCCCTGCGTGGGACGCGGGCGCCGATCAGCCCCTGCGTCATGCCGGCATCGCGCACGGGCGCGTCTACGCTATCCATGACGTCATTGATCCACGGTGATGTTGCCCGCCTTGATGATGGCGATCCACTTCTGGCTGTCGGCCTTCATGCGGTCGGCCAGTTGCTGCGGGGTGCCGCCGGTAGGCACCAGGCCGAGGTCGAGCAGCCTTTTCTGGATATCCGGCCTGCCCAGGATGCGATTGACGGAGGCATTCAATTGCTGGACGACGGCGTCCGGCGTGGCGGCCGGGGCCAGCAGGACGAACCAGCTGGCCATGTCGGTATCGGGCACGCCGAAATCCTTCATCGGGGGCACTTCGGGCAGGGTGGGAAAGCGTTTCGGCCCGGCGATGGCAAGGATGCGGACCCGCCCGTTGCTGACCTGGGGCAGGGCGGGCGCGAGGTTTTCGAAGGAATAGTCGACCTCGCCGGACGCGAGCGCGACGACTTCCGGCCCGCTTCCCTTGTAGGGGATATGGACGCCTTTCAGATGTTCGACCTGGTTGAGCCACTCGCCCGCCAGATGCAGGGTGCTGGCCGTGCCGGCGGAACCGAATGACAACTTGTTGTTGTCCGATCGCTGGTGCGCAATCGTAAGAAACTCCGGCACCGTCTTCGCGGGCATGGTGGGGCCCACGATGAGGAAAGCGGGAACGTCGACCAGGCCGACAACGGGCCGCAGCGAGCGTTCGGCGTCGTAGTTCAGGTTCCTGTAGAGGTAGGCGTTGTTGACGACCGACGTCGTGGCCAGAAGCAGCGTATGGCCATCTGCAGGCGCGTTGATCACGAAGCGCGTCGCGATCTGGGTGCTGGCGCCCGGTTTGTTTTCGACGATGAATGCCTGGTGGTATTCATCGTTCAGCTGCTGCGCGATCAGCCGCGCGACGATATCGGAAGCTCCCCCCGCGGCGAAGGGCACGACGAGTGTGACGGGACGGTCCGGGTAGGCCGCGCTGGCGGTCCCAAGCCCGCAGGCCAGGATGCCTGCCGCACAGCCCGCGCGCACCCTGCGCTGGAGCCAGCCGGCTCCGCCGGCATTGAAGATTCTGAACATTATTCACCCCTTGAAGTATACGTTTATCAATTAAAGTATACGAGATGACAGAATAATATCTGAGCGTGCTAGCATGTCAAGCACAATCTGGCTCGACTCGGGCCGCGATAAACGGAACATCCATGGCAACCATTGCTGAGGGCCCCAGGTCTTCAACCGCAGGCGGGGAGGCGCGCGCGGCCCGTCTGCCGAACGTGTACGAAGCTTTGTTCGAGCAGATCGTGACGGGCAAGCTGCGCGCGGGGGAACGGCTGCTGATCGATGAGCTTGCCGAACGATTCGGCGTCAGCAAAATCCCGGTGCGGGAAGCATTGAAGGCGCTCGAAGCAAAGGGTTGGGTAGAGTCGGCGCCCCGGCGGGGCACCTATGTGCGGCGTCTGTCGATGGCCGAGCTCCATGAACTTTTCGAGTTGCGCCAGATCATCGAGCCGGAGATCACCGCCATGGCAGCCCACCGGCGCCGCGCCGCCCACCTTCAGCAACTGCTGGCGCTGGTAGAGGAGGGCGAGCGGGCGGTAGAGCGCAACGACTTCGTCAGCAGCTCCCGCATCAACTCCCAATTCCATACGGTGATCGCGCAGGCGGCCGACAATGCGCTGGCTTTCTCGGTGATTCAGGAGCTGGAACTGCGGCTCTGCCGGTATTTCTTCGTGGCGGAGTGGGAAGAGCGCAAGGAATCCATGCGTCAGCACCAGCGCCTGTACGAAGCGATCCTCGCGCAGAATGCCGATGAGGCGCGTCGTCTGACCATCGCGCATCTGCGGCATACCGAGGCGATGGCGACGCGCTCGATTTCCGCGCAACGCACGCCGGAGCTCGCGGAATAGGCGCGGTCCCCGAACGGGGAGTGAGCGCGGCCTTGCAAGGATCCGGAAGGGCGGGTGCGGGGCGCCGAAAGGCGGCCAGGGGAAGGCCGCTTGCGCCGCGCTTCAGGCGCCGAGGGCGCCCTTGCGTGCCGCCTTGGCCGTGTGGGGCACGGACACCAGCCGGGTGCCGGCCCAGCGGTCATGCAGGAACTGGCCTTCGGGATCCAGCCACGACCCGACGAAAACGGCGAACGGCGCGGCCACGATGAACATCAGCGTGGCTGGCCAGTGCGTCACTGATTCGATACCCCAGACCGCCAGCGCCGCGATCATCGGCAGGATCCAGGCGAAGCCATAGCGCCACACCAGCCGTGCCAAGGACGCCGGGGTTCCGTCCCGACCCACCAGCCGGATATTCCAGGTCTTCATGGGCAGCGTCTGGCCCGAGCGGGCCCAGCAAACGACGAAATAGCAGCCGATGGCAAGAAAAAGCCATACCTGGCGGGCCGTACGCAGCATCAGGCCGCTGCGGCTTTGGGTCAGGGTGTCGAACAGATAATCGGCCAGGAAGACCACGCCGAAGAGCAGGACAGCCTCGTACATCATGCAGGCGAAACGGCGCAGGCGCGGCGGCGTGGGCAGGACGGGCGGATTGTTCATAGCCGCGTATTATCCGACAGATTTGCCCCCGTCCGACGGGGAAGATGGCCCTGCGCCACGCCTGCGCGCGGTTCTGCCGATCGCATCGGCGATCGCGCCCAATTGCCTTCCGAACGCGGCCGGATCGTAGGCGCGCCTCAGTTCTTCCAAAACCAGGATTCGGTGGGCTTCCTCGTTGAATGGATAGCCAGGACTTGCGATGCGCCGGGCAAACGCAAGGCTATGCTCCAGGAATCCTGCTTCATCCTTGGAGGGGTGAGGCGCGCGTGTCGTCAGCATCGCCATGATGTCTGTCGCGGCCGGGGGAAGATTCGGATTCCCGGTGCTGGACATGATGGACGTCAGCGACAATATCCGTTCGGGATATTCACTGGACATCAATTGGGCGATCATGCCCCCCATCGACCTGCCAACGACGTGTGCACGGTCGATTTCCAGGCTATCGAGCAACCCAATGGCATCCGCCGCCATGTCGTGCAGCGTGTAAGGCACGTCCGGCGTTCGACCTGCCGCGATCGCATTGGCCAATGCCGAAAAATCCGGTGGCGGAACGTGTGTGAAATACGTCGAGCGACCTGCATCGCGGTTGTCGAACCGGATGACGCGAAAACCTTTAGCCGCCAGGCGATCGCAGAATGGCGTTGTCCACCGGATCATCTGAGCGCCAAGGCCCGAGATCAACAGAATGACCTCAACGTTTTCATCGCCGAAACTGTCATAGCCTATGGTGATGCCGTTTGCTTCTACGGATTTCATCAGTCTATTCCCTTATGGAATTCGGCCCCATCGAGCTGCGTGACGGGAAGAAGGCGTGAGTCTTCGACTGCAGCCGTCCGGTGTCCCATTCCGGCGAGGTACTCTTGGTTGTCCGCGAAAGCGAGGAATGATTGGGCACTGCTTTGGCGGACCATCATGAGCAGATCCCACCGTTCGTGTTCGGGCCCGATCAAGAGGGGGCCTCCGGCACCGAGAAATAGAAGTTCACCGCCGCTTGCGCGCAGCAAGGGAAGCGTGTGGCGGATGTAGCGATCAAACGCTTCGGCACCGCTGATCGGCGTCTTTGCCGCCAGCTCCGGATTGCGGGAATAATCGGCAATTTCGCGAAAGCGCAACAGGTTCATCATGACGATGCTGCCCTGCATTCCCCGCAGGACAAACGCGCGTCCCGATTCCTGCGTCGGCTCCAGGAAACGCGGAAGGGGAGTGGCCATTTTTGATTTCTCGTGTCAGTGTCGAAACGCCGGTCGCATGTCGAAGACCTACATGGGGCGGGCCGCATCGCTTGCGTGCGCCCTCATGACGGTCGGCATTCGGTTGCGGAGCTCCCGCAGTCGTGTTGGGACCTGAAGCACCCTTCATAGAGCGGCGTCGTCAAATAATACCCGGGTGAAAATAATCCGTCAATAATACCCGGGTATAAAAAGCCGGCCGTTGCACCTTGCAGTGACGTGCTCTCGCAGGCGTCAGCCGGGCCCGGCGAAGTTCCAGGCCGCGAGGGCAAAAAAAAGCCCGCCACGAGGGCGGGTTTTAAAAGGGGCTTATGCAGCCCCCAAGGGGAACTTAAGCTTTGCAGGGCGCTGGAGCCTCTTGAGGCTGCTTCAGGCGCGGACTGCTTCGCCGCTGTGGCGGCCGGCCGGGTCCCGGAAGGAGCGGCCGAGCTTGCTGATCAGTTTGCCCAGGGCCCGGAGGGGACGGGGGCGGAATTGTTCTTCAATGGCCTGGCGCATCAGTTGGCGTTCCAGTTCATCAGTCAGGCGGAGCGGTTCACGTTCGTTCACGATAATATCCTGGGTACTAAAAGCAAGCGCCGCGTTCCGTCAGATGGGGTCACTTCATTTCGCGCGCTCTAGGGATAACCCGAATTTTAGGGGTTAACCCTAGATAATGCAAGTCGCGGAAAAGCAACAGTTTGGGTCCCGGCGACGTCGCCGCAGCAGAGCAGCTGAAAACGGGGCCGCATAACGCGAGCCAAGCTCTACAATCCGCGCATGGACACCCCCGCCTTTGCTCCCGTTCCGGCCTGGCGTATCGACCCTGTTGGCGATCGCTGCCTTCTCATTACGCTGGGCGACCGGGTGAACGCGGAGGTTAACTGCGCGGTGCTGGCGTTGGCGGCGCATTTGCTGGCCGAACCCCTCGAGGGTGTGATCGACGTGGTGCCGGCATTTACGACCGTGGCCCTGCATTACCTGCCGCAAGCCTATGCGGGACGCGACACGACACCCTTTGCGTGCCTGGAAGCGGAGCTGCGCGGGCGGTTCAGCCGCGGCATACCCGACGTCGCGGCGGAGTCCCGGCTGGTGGAGATTCCCGCCTGTTACGGTGGAACGTACGGACCCGACCTCGACGAGGTCGCCCGGCGCTGCGGCCTGACGACGCAGGAGGTCATCGACCTGCACGGCGCCTCGCCCCTCGTGGTGTACACCTTCTTTTTCGCGCCCGGCACGCCTTTCGCCGGCGGCCTGGACCCGCGCCTGGCGGTGCCGCGGCGGGCCACCCCTCGTACCGAGGTGCCGGCGGGTTCCGTGGCGATCGCCAACGGCCTGTCGATGATCTACCAATTGGCGATGCCGGGGGGCTGGAACCTGATCGGACGCACACCCTGGAGCCTGTTCGATCTGGCGCAGGATCCGCCGGTGCGGCTGCGCCTGGGGGATCGCCTTCATTTCGTGCCGATCTCCGCCGCCGAATTCGACCGTCTTTATGAGGCGAGGCGATGATACGGGTCCTCAAGCCGGGCGCGCTGTCCCAACTCCAGGACCTGGGCCGTTATGGGCACCAGCGATACGGCGTGCCGGTAAATGGCGTCATGGATGAATGGTCGCACCGCGTCGCCAACATTCTGGTCGGCAACCCGGAATCCTTCGCCACGCTGGAATGCACGTTGACCGGCCCCACGCTGCGTTTCACGCGGGACCGCCTGATCGCGCTGTCGGGCGCCGATCTGCGCGCGCGCATCGACGATATTCCCGTTCCGCTGAACCAGCCATTGCTGGTGCGTGGCGGAACGACGCTCAGCTTCGGCGAGCGCCGCCGCGGCGCTCGCGTGTATCTGGCCGTGCGTGGGGGGTTCGACGTGCCGGCCGTCATGGACAGCCGCAGCACCTTCCTGCGCGGCGGCTACGGCGGGTTCCAGGGGCGGGCGCTGGCGCGGGATGACCGGTTGCCGCTGTGCGCGGCCGATGCCGGCTATCCGGCGGCGACCCGCCTGCTGGTGCAGTGCGGGCTGCCCTGGATAAGCGCGGGCCAGTTCGACATACCCGTGGCCGGTAGCGCGCCTGATGCGCTGCGTGCGATGCCCGGCCCTCAATGGGAGCGTTTCACCGACGCCACCCGCGCCGCCTTCCTGGAGCAGTCGTTCGAGATCGACCACCGCTCGGATCGCATGGGATACCGCTTGAGCGGCGCCCGCCTGGCGCTCGCGGAACCCTTGGAAATGGTGTCCGAGGCAGTTGCCTTCGGCACCGTCCAGGTCCCGCCGGACGGCAGCCCTATCGTGCTGATGGCCGACCGCCAGAGTGCTGGCGGCTATCCCAAGATCGCCTATGTCGCCAGCGTCGACCTGCCCCTGCTGGCGCAGGCGGTGCCCGGCGATCGCATTCGTTTCGCGACGATTACGCTGGAACAGGCGCAAACCTTGTATCTGGAGCGCGAAGCGTCGTTGGCGGGGCTGCGCGGACAGGTCGAGCGGGCGATGGCGCCGGTGTTGGCCGAAACGGACCCTGACTGCGATTGAGAGCCCTGTTGCCAGGGTGCTTGCAGCGTTGACGAGGGCAGATCGCGGCGCCGATAAACGATAGCGCCGCCTTGGCGGCCTATGGGGACAAGCCGTATCGGGTTCTACAATTTCGTCCGGCAGGATGCATGCGGGGTTATTCGTCTTTCCCGTCGTTCGTCTCGTCCATGTCGGAAGGCGCATGCGCGTCGTCCGCATCCCCACCATCATGCGCGGCGTTGCGGTCTGCCGGTTTGTCGCGGTAGCTTTTGCTGACGACCTCGAAGCCGAACAGGCGGCAGTCCAGGGGCCCGTTGTGCAGCGGAATACGGCGCAGCGGCTTCAGGCGCATCTTCTGCGGCAGCGTCATGTCGCTGGAAATGGCATGCACCTGCCAGCCCGCGAATTCCCGTTTGAGGCAGGCCGCCCACTCGCGCCACAGGGTCTCATCCTGGCCTGCCGGCATCCGTTCGCCGTAAGGCGGATTGGTGACGATCCAGCCCTGGTGCGCGGGCGCATGCAGGGTACGGGCGTCGCCGATTTCGAATTGGATGGCGTTTTCGGTCAGCCATGCGCGTTCGGCGTTGCGGCGCGCATGCTCGATCGCGGCGGGATCGACGTCGTAGCCGAACAGGGGCGTATCCAGCGTGGGCTGGATATGCGCGCGCGCGTCGTCTTTCATGTCGTGCCAGCGGCGCTCGTCGTGGTCGCGCAGGCGTTCGAAGGAAAAGGGTCGCGCGATGCCCGGCGGCACGCCCAGCGCGATCCATGCGGCTTCGATCAGGATGGTGCCGCTGCCGCAGAAAGGATCCAGCAGGGGCGCGGCGGGATCCCAGCCGGCCAGCGCCAGCATGCCCGCCGCCAGATTCTCGCGCAGCGGCGCTTCGCCTTTGTCCAGGCGCCATCCGCGCTTGAACAGCGATTCGCCACTGGTATCGAGATACAGGGTCGCGGTATCGGCGGTCAGGAAAGCGTGCACGCGTGCGTCGGGGCGCACCGTATCGATATCGGGCCGCGCGCCTTCGCGGTCCAACAGGCGGTCGCAGATGCCGTCTTTGACGCGCAGATTGCAGTACTGCAGGCTGCGCATGGGACTCTTGATCGCCGAGGTGTCCACGCGCAGGCTTTGCTCGGCGCCAAACCAGCGTTCCCAGGGCGTGGCGTATGCCAGGTCCAGCAGATCGTTCTCGTCCTGCACCGGCCCCTGCGCCACCTGTACGAGGATGCGCGCGGCCAGACGCGAGTAGAGGTTGGCGCGCTGCACGCCTTCCCAGTCGGCGCTGAAGTGCGCGCCTGCCCGGCCGGCGCGCGCGTCTTCGTAGCCCAACGCCTGCAGTTCGATGGTAAGTACTTCTTCCAGGCCTTGGGGGCAGGATGCGAAGACGTGGAACCGCTCTGCCTTGCGCGTGCCGGTATTGCGCGCACGCATGCGCGGCTGCTCCGGATGCGCCGCGAAACGCGGATCGCCATCGTGGCGGCCCCGTGGCGCTTCGGCGCGCTGGCGACGTGGCGGTGGGGAAGGTTCTTCCGCCCGCGACTTTTCCCGCTGCTTTTCCTGCAAGGCCACCAGCCTTGCCCGGGCGCCGCTGCGTGTGCGCGTTCCCGGCTTTGCGCCGGGCGCGCTGCCGGCGGGGCGCTTCGATAGCGTAAGCGTTTTGCGGGGGCGGTCGGAGTCGTCGGCGGACATGGAATAGGAAGATCTAGAAAGGCTTGACGACCACCAGCGCCACCACGATGAACAGCAGCAGCACCGAGATTTCGTTGAACCAGCGGTAGAAAGTATGGGGGCGCGTGTTGCGTCCCTGCTCGAACTTGCGCAGCATGACGCCACAGGCGTGATGGTAGCCGATGATCAAGAGCACGAAGAACAGCTTCGCATGCATCCAGCCGTTGCCCGGGCCCATGCCGATACCGTAGCCGATATAAAGCCAGAGCCCGAAAATGATCGCGATGACGGCCAGCAGGGTAGTGAAGCGGAACAGGCGCCGCGCCATGCCCAGCAGTACCGTGCGCACCGCGGGTTCGTCGTGCTGGGCCAGATTCACATAGATGCGCGGCAGATAAAACAGGCCCGCGAACCAGGCGGCGATAAACACGATGTGCAGGGTCTTGATCCAGAGCATGGGTTGATACCTCGGTGCAAGGGGGGGGGCGGAACGCGTATTTCAGGCCGGTGGCCTGTTTACGTCGGCGTCGGGTCACGCGATATTACGCGGATCCGGTCCACGATGAGGGGATGGCTGCTCGCGCCGCAGGGAGGCGATGCGCGATGCCGCGTCGGCTCACCGGGCTGGGCGGGGATGGCGCCAGGATCTCAACCGCGAAGCTGTCCTTCGCCCGTCAGCACCCATTTGTACGTGGTCAGTCCTTCCAGTCCCACCGGACCGCGCGCGTGCAGGCGGTTCGTGGAGATGCCGATTTCCGATCCCAATCCGTATTCATAGCCATCCGCGAATACGGTGGGCAGGTTGACGTAGACCGAGCTGGAATCCACTTCGCGCTGGAAGCGGCGGGCTGCGCCGAGGTTTTCGGTGACGATGGCGTCCGTATGCCCGGAACCCCAGCGGCCGATGTGATCGATGGCCTCGTCCAGCGTGTCCACGATACGGACGGCCAGGATTGGGCCGAGGTATTCCTCCGCCCAATCCGCATCCGTTGCCGGCTTGGCGGCCGGCACGAGATCCCGGGTGCGCGCGCAGCCGCGCAGTTCAACGCCGTAGGCAATCAGCGCATCGGCCAGGCGCGGCAGGATGGCCGCGGCGACGGCCGCGTGCACCAGCAGCGTTTCCATCGAGCCGCATACGCCGTAGCGGTACGTCTTGGCATTGAACGCGATGGCGTGGGCTTTTTCGGGATCCGCCGCGGCATCGATATAGACGTGGCAGTTGCCGTCCAGATGCTTGATGACCGGGACGCGGGCTTCCGCGCTGATGCGCTGGATCAGGCTTTTGCCGCCGCGCGGCACGATGACGTCGATGTGTTCCGTCATGGTGATGAGCTCGCCGACGGCGGCGCGGTCGGTCGTGTCGACCACCTGTACTGCATGGGCCGGCAGGCCGGCGGCCTCCAGGCCCTGGCGCACGATGGCCGCCAGCGCGAGATTGGATCGCAGCGCTTCGCTGCCACCGCGCAGAATGGCGGCATTGCCGGATTTCAGGCAGAGGGCCGCCGCGTCGATCGTGACGTTGGGCCGCGACTCGTAGATGATGCCGATGACGCCCAGCGGGACTCGCATCTGCGCCACGCGCATGCCGTTGGGCCGCACGGTCGTCGGGCCGGTACTGCCGACAGGGTCGGGCAGGGCAGCGACCTGGCGCAGGCCGTCCGCCATCAGATCCAGCGTCCGGTCGGACAGTGCCAGGCGGTCCAGCAGGGCCGCCGTCAGGCCGTTTTCGCGGGCGGCGTCCAGGTCCTGCCGGTTGGCGTCTTTCAGGGCGTCGCGATTGGCCTCGACGGCATCGGCCATGGCATGAAGGGCGCGCACCTTCGCCACGCCGCTGGCGCGCATCATCTCGCGCGCCGCTCGACGGGCGTTCACGCCCAGGGTGATCATGGCTTCTTGTACGGTCTGCGTGGACATGGCAATCGGTGAGTCGGCATTGCGAGCGCGGTTTGGATGACTTCGTAGTGTATCCGTTCGCGGCCGGCCGCCGTCCGCGCGATCAGGCCTGGCGCCGGCCCGCCGCCGCTACCCGCAGTGCCAGACGCGTCATCTCTTCCCAGGGGTCGGATAGCCTGCCGGGCACGGACAGGCCCTTGATGATGCGGTCCACGTCGTGCGCGTGCTGGACGGCGGCCGGCCATGCGCCGGCAGGCACGCGTGACAGGGCCTGCAATGCAAGGCGCTCATGGGCGCCGAAAATGCGCAGGCGCCGCATGGCCGCGCCGCTGTCCTGGCCGCTGGCGCGCGCCTGGGCGACTCGGGCCAGGATGCGGATTTCCTCGCCTACAGCCCAGAGCACCAGGGGCAGCGCTTCGCCTTCCGCGCGCAGGCCGTCCAGCATGCGCACCGTGCGTCCCACGTCGCCGGCCAGCATGGCATCGCGCAGGCCGAACACGTCGTAGCGCGCGACGTTCAGCACAGCCCGTTCGACGGCCTCGGCATCCAGTGCGCCTTCGGGGTACAGCAGACCCAGCTTTTGTATTTCCTGGTGCGCGGCAAGCAGGTTGCCTTCGACCTTGTCCGCCATCCACTGCAGCGTCGCGGCGTCGGCGCGCTGGTTCTGGCGCGCCAGCCGCTCGCCGATCCAGGCCGGCAGCCGCGCGCGTTCGATGTTCGGGATATCCACCACGGTGCCCCGGGCCAGGGCAGTCATCCAGCGGCTTTCGCGGGTGGCCTTGTCCAGGCGGGGCAGGCCGATGGCGATGACGGTGTCGGGATCGCCGCCGCTGTCGGCCTGTTCGGCCAGCCTGGCCAGCATATCGCCGCCGGCCTTGCCTGGCTTGCCGGTCGGGATCTTCAGTTCCAGCAGCCTGCGGTCGCCGAATAGCGAAACGGTCTGGGTGGCGGCGACGACCGCGCTCCAGTCGCTGCGCGCGTCCATGACCAGCGACGTCCGCTCGGTGTAGCCGGCGGCGCGCGCCGCCGCGCGCAGGCTGTCCATCGCTTCGGTGACGAGCAGGGGTTCGTCGCCGCTGATCGTGTACAGCGGGGCAAGTTGCGCACCGGCGCGCCGCAGGTGGTCGGCGAAGCGTTCGGCGTCCAGGGATTGCGCCATGGGCCTGTCAGTAGGAAGTATCTTCGTCGAGGCTGGGCGGGCCGTTGGTGATGTTCGGGCGGTTCCACGGCTGCCGGTTGTTCTGCGGCGGGGGCGTGGTGCTGTACACCGGGCCCACGTCCTCTCCGGGCTTGGCCGATTGCGCCTTTTGCATCGCCAGGCGCACGTCGGGGGCGGTCAGGCGCCGCACGATGCGGCTGACCAGGCTCTGTTCCATATTGCGGTACAGGCTTTCGGCCTGGCCTTCCTTGGCCTGCACGACCTGGTCGTTGTAAGGCATTTCCCGGTAGGCTTCGAGCGTGGTGTCCGGCAGCAGGGCCCGGCCCTTGGCGTCGATCACGCGGAAGGTGAAGACCAGCCCCAGTTCGTATTCCTCGACCTTGCCCTGGGCATTGAGCGATACCTCGCGCATCGAACGCGCATTGCGGATCTGCTGCAACTGCGCTTCGGCTTCCTTGGGGCTATCGAGCAGCTTCGTCTCGGGCGATGCCGCGGCGATCGCCCGCCGTACTTCGGCGCCGAACCGGGAATTCTGCGGAATGCCGACATACAGCGAGTCGAAAGGGAGCGGGGTGGTACCCCGCATCTGGAAACCGCAGGCGGACAGCAGCATGAGCGTTGCCAGGCCGGCGACGCGCAGCGCCCATCCCCGGCCGCGTTCCCGTGCGCCCACCGGGCGATTCCCTAGCCTGGCGAAATTCATGCGGTACCTCATTAACCTACGACGTTGACCAGTTTGCCGGGCACCACGATAACCCGTTTCGGCGGCCGGCCTTCAAGGAAGCGCCCCACGGCCTCGTGCGCGGCGGCCAGGCTTTCGATCTGTTCGCGCGTGGCCTGCGCGGATACCCGCAGCGCGCCGCGCAGTTTGCCGTTGACCTGCAGCATCAGATCGACCTCGTCGGCCACCAGCGCGGCTTCGTCGACCTCCGGCCATGGCGCATCCAGCAGATCGCCGTACAGGTCCGCATAACCCAGGTCGTTCCACAAATGCCAGGCGATGTGCGGCACGACGGGGTACAGCACACGCAACAGGACGCCCAGGCTTTCGGCGCGTGCGGCGTCCGCGGCGGCGTCGGCGGGCAAGTCGGCGTTTTCGATGGCGTTCAGCATTTTCATGCATGCCGATACCACCGTGTTGTACTGGATGCGTTCGTAGTCGTAGTCGGCCTGCTTGAGCAGGATGTGGATCTCGCGGCGCAGATCCTTGGCGGCGGCCGGGGCCGCCTGCCAGTCCACCGCGCGCGCCGCCAGCCCGGCCGCCACCGATTCGCGTTGCGCCCAGCCGTGCGACCACAGTCGGCGCAGGAAGCGGTTGGCGCCTTCGACGCCCGAGTCAGACCATTCCAGCGTCTGTTCCGGCGGGCTGGCAAACATAACGAACAGGCGGGCGGTATCCGCGCCGAGCGTATCGATCAGCGATTGCGGATCCACGCCGTTGTTCTTGGACTTCGACATGGTGCCGACGCCGCCGTAGTTCACTTCGCTGCCGTCGGACTTGCGCCGCGCGCCCACGATGGCGCCCTTGGCGTCGTAGACGTTTTCGACCTCGTCGGGCCAGAAGTATTCGATCCCGCCGTGTTCGGTCTTGCGCGAATAGATGTGGTTCAGCACCATGCCCTGGCACAGCAGGCGCGTGAACGGCTCGTCGAACTTGAGCATGTTCAGGTCGCGCATGACCTTGGTCCAGAAGCGGGCGTACAGCAGGTGCAGCACCGCATGCTCGATCCCGCCGATGTACTGGTCCATGGGCATCCAGTAATCGTTGCGGCTGTCCACCATGGCGTCGTTGTTGCCCGGCGAGGTATAGCGCATGAAATACCAGGCGGAATCGACGAAGGTATCCATCGTGTCCGTCTCGCGCCGCGCCGGCTTGCCGCAGGTGGGGCAGGTGCAGGACAGGAAGGCTTCGTTCTTTGCGAGCGGATTGCCCGAGCCATCCGGGATCAGGTCTTCGGGCAGCACCACCGGCAGGTCTTTTTCCGGGACGGGTACGGGGCCGCAGTCGGCGCAATGGATGATGGGGATGGGCGTGCCCCAGTAGCGTTGGCGCGAAATGCCCCAGTCGCGCAGCCGCCAGGTGGTCTGCTTTTCGCCTATGCCCAGGGTCGCCAGATCGGCCGCGATGGCATCCACCGCTTCCTTGCCCGTCATGCCGTCGTACTTTTCTGAGTGGATCAGCCGGCCGCTCTGCTTGTCGCCATACCATTCCTGCCAGGCGTCGGTGGAATAGGTCTTGCCCGGCACGTCCACGACCTGGCGGATTTCCAGGTGGTATTTGCGCGCGAAGGCGAAATCGCGCTCGTCATGCGCGGGCACACCCATGACCGCGCCATCGCCGTAGCTCATAAGGACGTAGTTGCCGACCCAGACATCGACCGGCTTGCCGGTCAAGGGATGGGTAACGGTCAACCCCGTCGGCAGGCCTTCTTTTTCGCGCGTCGCCAATTCGGCTTCGGTGGTGCCGCCCAGCTTGCACCTTTCGATGAATTCGGCCAACTGCGGGTTGCTGCGCGCGGCCAAGGTCGCCAGCGGGTGTTCCGGCGCGACGGCGCAGAAGGTCACGCCCATGATGGTGTCGGCGCGCGTCGTGAAGACGTACAGCTTGCCGTCCTGGACCTTTTGCCCGGATTCGTCCCGGATGTCGTGCAGGAAGGCGAAACGCACGCCCTCGCTCTTGCCGATCCAGTTTTCCTGCATCAGGCGTACGCGTTCCGGCCAGCCGGGAAGGCCGGTCTTGACCTGTTCGAGCAGTTCTTCCGCGTAATCCGTAATGCGCAGGTAGTAGCCCGGGATTTCGCGCTTTTCGACGAGGGCGCCCGACCGCCAGCCGCGGCCGTCGATGACCTGTTCGTTGGCCAGCACGGTCTGGTCTACCGGATCCCAGTTCACGACCTGGGTCTTGCGATAGGCAATCCCTTTTTCCAGCATTTTCAGGAACAGCCATTGGTTCCATTTGTAGTAAGCCGGATCGCAGGCGCTCATCTCGCGCGACCAGTCGATCGCCAGTCCCATCGCCTGCATCTGCTTCTTCATGTAGGCAATGTTGTCGTAGGTCCACTTCGCCGGCGGCACCTTGGATTTGATGGCGGCGTTTTCCGCGGGCATGCCGAAGGCATCCCAGCCCATGGGCATCAGCACGTTGTATCCGCGCATGCGCAGTTGCCGCGCCATCATGTCATTGATGGTGTAGTTGCGGACGTGGCCCATATGCAGTTTGCCGCTGGGGTAGGGCAGCATGGAGCACGCGTAGAACTTCGGCTTTTCGGCGCCGCTGGCATTGCGGGCGTGCTCGCTGACACGATAGGCGTCATTGCGGCGCCAGACGTCCTGGGCGGCGGCTTCGACGGCATTGGGGTTGTAGCGTTCCTGCATGGGCTGGATAGGATCGATGACGAATAAGGGCCGCCCCCGCCGACGCGGGGGTACGGTCAAAACCCTTGATTATAGGTTCTGCCAACCGGCGGCGATTCCGCGGCCGGTTTTCTCGTCTTGGCGGCCTGCGCCCGCCCGCGCGCCCTCGACGCAGGAGTCGCCGGCGCATCCCGCGCCCTGGGCGTAATAGTTGCTGGCGGGCACCCCGGGTGGCGGCGCTTTCGCGCCGCTTTCCAGGCCGCGCCGTCTCCGGCGCGCCGCAAGCGGAGCGGGTCATTGCTGTGGCGCACGGGGCGGCGCATTTTCCCGGCGGTGGGCGGGCATGCGCATTGCGCCCAGGCCGGCTCCTGAACCACCACCATCCACCAGGGGTTTTGATATGACCGATAACCAGGATCAAAAGGAGCGGCGCAAGCCGCGTGGTTTCGCCGCCATGGGGCCGGAGTTCCAGCGTGAAATTGCCGCGCAGGGCGGCAGGGCGGCCCATCGTTTGGGCAAGGCGCATCGCTTTACTTCCCAGGAAGCGCGGGCGGCGGCCACCAAGCGGCACGCGGCCCGCCAGGCGCAACCCGCCGGCTCGCCCGAGTCGCCCGCGGCGGCGACGGATCCGGCCAAGGACCGTTGAGGCGGCACCCCGCGACCTGCACGCGCAAGGGCGGCGATGGAGGCCGTCGCGCGGCCTTCGTTCCGGCCAGCGTGGCCGGCGGACACGGGTCGCATCAGGGAATGGGCAGTTTCAAGGTGTGTGCCTCGGAGTCGGCCTCGAAGCCCGTCACCGCGAATTCCCTTGCTTCCATATAGCCTTCGGCGTGGAAGCGGACATGCGTCGGCGACCATGAAAAATCGGCCAGCCGCGCGACATCGACGCCTCGCGCGATGAGATAACCCGGTGCCGTTCCGTCGTCGCGAGACGGCGGAATGTCGCCGGGCGGTTGCCAAGAGACCGATTCGCAAGGCACTGTCGCCTGGCGTTCGGCCTGGCCGGCCCGGTCGCGGGCGATCAAGGTAATTTCGTGTGTTTTCCAGTGTTCCATGGTGTTGGGCCGCAAGCGCCCGACGCGCGGGCAACGCAGTGCCTGCGGCAATCGTCGTACCCGACGGCCGGTCGCGGTCGAGCGGTTGAACCGCCGAATGCGCGATCCCGGGTTGTGCAGGAACGGGCGGGTCGACACGGCAGAATAAATAGCTTGCAATTAAATCGTGTGCGATCTAATATTTCTTTCAGGCGCCAGACGCCAGGAAATATCAAACCCGGCCAGCGGCCCGCCCGGCCCGGCTTCCACGACCAGTAAGGAGTTCGCCATGTCTATCGAAAAAGTGCTTTACCGTGCCCAAGCCACCGCCAATGGCGGCCGTGACGGCCGCGCCGTGTCTTCCGACGGCGTGCTGGACATCCAATTGAGCACGCCGCGCGAACTCGGTGGCGCCGGCGGTCCCGGCACCAATCCCGAGCAACTGTTCGCGGCGGGCTATTCGGCCTGCTTCCTGGGCGCGCTGAAGTTCGTGGCGGCACGCGAAAAGGTAGCGCTGCCCGCTGAAACCAGCATCACCGGTTCGGTGGGTATCGGCGCCATCCCCACCGGTTTCGGTATCGAGGTCGAATTGCGCATCGCTATCCCCGGCGTGGACCCGGCGCAGGCCCGCCAGCTGATCGATAAGGCGCACATCGTTTGCCCGTACTCCAACGCGACCCGCGGCAATATCGATGTGACGTTGACCCTGGCCTGATGATCCCGGCGTGCCCGTCCGAAAGGCCGGTACGCGGCGACGGTCCCCGCGCGGCGCGGCTTGCCTGCAGTGGCAGCCGCGCCGCGCTGGCCTGTGGATCGCGCACGATTTAATATGTCCGCTATGTCACATCCCTCTTCATCAGGCGGCGACCCTTATCTGCTGTTGGAAAACCAGCTGTGTTTCGCGCTGTATTCCACCAGCCTGGCGATGAGCAAGGTCTACCGCAGGCTGTTGGCCGACCTGGATCTGACCTACCCCCAATACCTCGTCATGCTGGTCCTGTGGGAACAGGATGGCCTGACGGTGTCCGCCATCGGCGAACGTCTGTTCCTGGACAGCGCCACGCTGACGCCATTGCTGAAACGGCTGGAAGCCGCCGGCCTGATCGAGCGCGCACGAGCCTCCCGCGACGAGCGGCAGGTGATCGTATCGCTGACGGAGCAGGGAAGGCAGATGAAGGCCAAGGCCCGCGCCGTCCCGCCCGGGGTGTTGCACGCCACCGGTTGCAGTGCCGCCGAGGCCGGCGGGATGATCAAGCGGCTGGACGCCCTGCGAGCTGCGTTGCAGGATTCCACATGCCCATAGCCAAGCAGAACACGCAGGCCAATCTGGCATACCAGGAGCTGAAAAAACGCATTCTGATGGGGTTCTTCGGCGCCAGCGACCGCCTGCGCGAAATCGAGGTGGCCGAGCTGCTGGACATGGGCCGCACGCCTGTGCGCGAAGCCCTGAAGCGCCTGGAAGACGAAGGCCTGGTCACCCACGAACCGCGTCGCGGTTTGGTGGTGACGTCGCTGGATCAGCAATCGGTCACCGAACTCTATGCCATGCGCGAGCTGCTGGAAGGCGGCGCGGCGCGCTTCGCCGCCAAGCACGCCAGCGAAGCGGAAATCGGCAACATGGCCCATATCCTGGAGGAAGGCCGGCACGGTGGCGACCCGGTGGCAGCCAATCTGGCTTTCCACCAATCCATTTACGGCGCCGCCCACAATAAATTCCTGATCCGTGCCTTGCAGTCCTTGACGGATTCCACCTACCTGCTGGGCCGCAGTACGCTGGAAACGCCGGGGCGCCCGGACGCCGCGCATGGCGAACACCAGGCCATCTACGAAGCCATCCGCGATGGCGACCCCGCGCGCGCCGAGCAGGTGGCGCGCGAGCATATCCGCAACGCCCTGCTGGAGCGGCTGAAAATCCTGCGCGCCAAGCAGTCGCGCGAGAACTGAGGCCGCGCCCGGGTCAATCGTAGAGCGCGCGCGGATTCTGCCGCAGGATGCGCTGGAAATCGGTGTCGCTCACCGAATCTTTCAGCAGGTCCACGAGGTCGCCATAGGGCATGGGCCGCCCGTGCGCGGCGTCGAAAAACCACGTGTGCGGCCAGTCCGACGCCCATACGATACGTTCGGGGTAGCGGCGCGCCAGCTCGCGCAGCAGATCGCCGAAATGCGCGGCCCAGGTCGCGACGGGATAACCGTAGCGGTAAAAGCCGGAGGCCTTCAGCCAGACGCGGCCGGTATCCAGCAGGCGGAATACGGCTTCGCGGATGCCGGCATATTCGGGTCCGTTGGCGGCGCCGCCCAGGTGGTCCACGACCACATCGGGACCCTCCCCATTGCGTATGGCTTCATGGACCGCAGCCAGCGCCTGCGGCGCCACGAAAAACTGCGCATGCCAGCCGGCGGCGCGCAGGCGCGGGGCAAGGCGCGTATAGCCGGCCATCCCGTTGCCGCTGCCGGAGACCGCGTTGAAGCGCACGCCGCGCGCGCCTTGCGCGCGCCATTGCAGCAGTTCCGCTTCGCTGGTTTCGTCGGGCACTACCAGCACGCCGCGCGCGCGCCCATCCGATTCACGCAGGGCGTCCAGCAGCAGGCTATTGTCGCTGCCATAGACACTGGGCTGGACCAGGACGAAGCGCTCGATGCCCTGCGCCGCGCCGATGCGCGACAGATCCTGCCAGGTGCGCACCGGCGGCGTGTAGTGGGAGCCCGGCAGCACGGGGCGGTGCCGGGGGTCGTCGAAAGCGTGCGTGTGGCAATCCCAGGCGGGAATGGCGGGAGGCGTCATGCGGCTAACCTCGTTTGGAAAAAAGGCGCAGCCGGCGGATGTGTTGCCCTGGCGCCCGGATACCGGCCGGCGAGCGGTATCGGGTTCGCACGGGAGGACGTCAATCCAGCTTGACGCCCGTTTCCTTGATGATTTCCTGGTAGCGGGCGCGTTCGGCGCTGAGGAATTGCATGAACTGCTCGACGGAGTTCGGCTTCACCACGGCGCCTTCCGCTTCCAGCCGCTTGCGGGTCTGCGGATCGGCGATGATGGCGTTGACCTCGGTATTCAGCTTCTGGATGACGTCCGCCGGCGTCCCCTTGGGCGCGAACAGTCCGCCCCACAGGCTGAAGGAGAAGCCGGGCAGGCCGGACTCCGCCACCGTCGGCACCTTCGGCAGCGCCGGCGAGCGTTCCAGCGTGGAGACCGCGATCGGCTTCAGTGTGCCGCTCTTGAAGTGCGGCAGTACGCCCGGGGCGCCGGAAAAGAACATGTCGACGTGATTGCCCAGCAAATCGCTCAGGGCGGCGCCGCCGCCCTTGTACGGAACGTGCGTCAGCTTGGCGCCCGTCTTCAGCGCCAGTGCCGCGGCGGCCAGGTGGCCGGGCGTACCGGTCCCCGACGAGGCGTAGTTAAAGCCCGACGGACGCTGTTTGCTTTGGGCGATCATCTCCTGGACGGTGTTGAAGGTCGCCGTGGGGTGCGCGGACAGGACCAGCGGCGAATCGCCCACCAGCACGACGGGCAGCAGATTCTCCGGCTTGTAGTTCAGCGTGGTGGAGAGCAGCGGGGTAACGATGATTTCGCCGGTTTGTCCCAGCAGCAGGATGCTGCCGTCCGCGGGTGCGTCGGCGACGTAGCGGGCACCGATGGCGCCGCTCGCGCCGGGACGGTTCTCGACGATAAAGGTCTGTCCCAGCCGGGAAGTCAATTTTTCCGCGATCAGCCGCGCGAAGACGTCGCCGGAGCCGCCAGGCGCGTAGGGAACGATGATGCGGACGGTCTTGTCCGGATAGGCGGCCTGCGCCGCGGCGGGCATGCCCAGGATCGCGGCGGCGCAGAACGCGGCCGCCAGAAAGTGGCGCCTGGCCCGGGGGAATGGTTTCATGGACTGTCTCCTGCGAGGGGCCGCTGGCCGGCGGCCCCAAGGGTCGTTAGTAAGAAGTGGTTCATCGTTCCCCGCGATCGGACCGCGCGTTCGCCCTATCGTCGGGAATTCAAGAATCGATTTTTATATATTTTTGCATACAAAAATATGTGGAACAAACGGTCCGATTTATCGCCGCAGTGGCGCGCTGCGGCGGGGGGGGCGGTGGCCCCGATCCCGAAGCACGATAGCGGTATCATCATCGGTTCGCGGCGTATCGGCTGCGCGACCCGCCAGCATGGCGGAGTCCGCCGTCGGGATCGCAAAAGAATCATAGGAGAGAGAACGTGAACAGCCCCATTACCGGCGAAATCCTCATCGGCCAGCGTGCCGTCGACAACGGCCAGCGGACGCTGAAGGCAGTGAACCCGGCCACCGGCGAAACGCTGGCACCCGATTTCGCCCAGGCGGGCCCGGCCGAGGTCGAGCAGGCCTGCGCACTGGCGTGGGCCGCCTTCGACGCCTACCGCGAAACCTCGCTGGAAGACCGTGCCCGCTTCCTGGAAGCCATTGGCGAGCAGATCATGCAGGTGGGCCAGCCGCTGATCGATCGCGCGGTGGCCGAAACCGCGCTGCCCCCGGCGCGCATCGAAGGCGAACGCGCCCGCACGGTGGGGCAGTTGCGGTTGTTCGCGCAAGTCGTGCGCGCCGGGGAATTCCTGGACGTGCGAGTGGATCCCGCGATGCCTGACCGCCAGCCCCTGCCGCGCCCCGATCTCCGCCTGCGCAATATCGCGCTGGGGCCGGTCGCGGTGTTCGGCGCCAGCAATTTCCCGCTGGCATTCTCCGTGGCGGGCGGCGACACGGCTTCCGCCTTGGCGGCGGGCTGCCCCGTCGTGGTCAAGGGCCATCCCGCGCATCCCGGCACCGGCGAGCTGGTAGGCCGCGCCATCCAGGCCGCGGCGCGCGAATGCGGTATGCCGGAAGGCGTGTTTTCGCTGTTGCTGGGCGGCATCGAAACGGGCGCGGCGCTGGTCCGGGACGAGCGCATCAAGGCGGTGGGGTTCACCGGTTCGCGCGGCGGCGGTCTGGCGCTGGTCGACATCGCGTCCAAGCGGCGCGAACCCATCCCGGTCTTTGCCGAAATGAGCAGCATCAATCCGGTTTTCCTGTTCCCGGGGGCGCTGGCCGCACGCGCCGCCGACCTGGGCAAGGCGTTCGTCGGCTCCCTGACCATGGGCGCGGGGCAGTTCTGCACCAACCCCGGCATCGTGGTGGCCCTGGAAAGTCCGGACCTGGATCGTTTCCTGAAGGCTGCCGACGAGGCGCTGTCCGCGCACGTTCCCAGCGCGATGCTGACGCCCGGCATCCATGGCGCGTATGAGAAAGGCGTACAGGCGCTGGAAAAGGCCGAGGGCGTGCAGGTATGCGCTCGCGGCGGCGCCGGCGAAGGCCCGAACCGCGGCCGCGCGGCGTTGTTTTCGACGTCCATCGGCAACTTCCTTTCGCAGGACGCGTTGCAGCACGAGGTCTTCGGCGCATCGAGCATGGTGGTGCGCTGCAAGTCGATCGACGATATGCGCCAGGTTGCCGAACGCATCGAGGGCCAATTGACCGTCACCCTGCATCTGGAAGAGGCGGACTACGAATTGGCGCGTTCGCTGGTGCCGGTACTGGAACGCAAGGCCGGCCGCATCCTGGCCAACGGCTGGCCGACCGGCGTGGAAGTGGCTCATGCCATGGTGCACGGCGGGCCGTTCCCGGCCACATCCGATAGCCGGTTTACGTCAGTCGGCACGCTGGCGATCCGCCGCTTCCTGCGGCCCGTCAGCTATCAGGCCCTGCCCACGCAACTGCTGCCGGAGTCGCTGCGCCCGGAAAACCTGGCACGGATTCCGCGTCTGGAAGACGGCAAGCGCCTGCTGCCGTAAGCAGGAAAGGGCGTCCCGCCTGCGCCGCACGGGTCACGCGCGGCGGGTAATGACGGCTCGCCGGCGGTGAAGTCCCGCGAAGTTTCTCGACGGGGCGCGGCCGGTCAGTGCGTGCCGGCGACGCCCTGGACCACCTTGTCGGGCCAGTCCGCCAGGGCGGGGGTCGAGGTTTCCACCCCTGGCCGTGCCCCCCGGACGGGAGCGCCAGGGTGAGCGATGTGCGCGTCGGCCGGTGCCGGCGAGACTATCGCCGCAGGCGCTGCCGACGTTGCCTTGGCGGGACGTGCGCCGCGCAGTCGCGCCGTCAGGTCGGTATCCGGTCGCGCCATCGGGCGGCTCGATCCGCTTATCGGGTGCGCAGAATTCGATGCGGAATGCGGGGGCACGGCGGCCGCCGCGTTTGCCGGTGGCCCGCTGACCGGCGGGGGCGATGCAGCGGATGCATTCGATGCATTCGACGCGTTCGACCCATTCGACATCTTCGATCCATTCGGGCCGTCAGGCCCGTTGTCGGCATGTGCCGCGTTGGCGCGCGCGGCCAGTACGCGCAGGCGGCGGATCTGTTCGTCCAGCGGCTGCAAACGGGCACCCGTGGTGTAGACGAAGCGGTCCATGACGATATGCCCATCCGCATGTCCGCTATATCCCAGGTAGACGCCCAGCGTGGCCTGGTGGTCCAGATTACGGTATTCGATGTTGCCGAAGGGCGTCGGCACCTGCAGGCGGGGAAAGGCGGCGGCCAGCGCTTCGCGGTCCGCCGAGCCTGCCCGCTTCAATCCTTCGGCGATCGAGCGCAGCGCGGAATAGCCGAGTACCGCCGCCATGCCGGGGGCGTCGCCGTACCGGTCGCGATAGGCCTGCACGAAAGCCTGGTTTTCCGGTGTGGCGACCGTATCGCGAGGGTAGCCGGTGATGATCCACCCGTCGGGCAGCATGCTGCCCGGCGACGGCGCATCGGGCATCGCGGCATCGGTATCGTTCAGGGCATCCAGGTTTTCCGGGTCTCCCAGCGACAGCGACACCACGCCCACGCCATCGAACAGATGCGCGGCCAGTCCGGCGCGCGCCAGGCTTGTCAGCTGGGTGCCGGTCAGCGTGTTGAAGATCGCCTCGGGTCGCGCGGCATTCAGTGCCGCCACCGTGGCCGCCGCGTCGAACTTGCCGGGAGGGACGGCCAGCTCGTCGACGAATTCGGTCTTGGATTGGAAGGTCTTCATCAGGCCTTTGAAGGCCTCTGCCACGGCGCGATCCGATTCGGTGTCCTGGTAGACCAGCGCCCAGCGCAGCTTTCGCAGCCCCAGCGCCTTGGGCGCGACGGCCGCGGCCTGCATCCAGGCGGCAGGCCGCAAGCGGAAGGTATAGCGGTTGCCTTCCTGCCACGTCAGCCGTTGCGTCAACGGCGCGACCGCCAGATACAGGACCTTGCCGCTAACCGCGTAACGGGATAGTGCCATGCCCACTTCGGACGAATAGCCGCCGAACAGGGCGACCACGTCGTCCTTTTCCACCAGCGTCCGGGCCGCTCGCACGGCCGCGTCGGGATCGCCATGGTCTTCGCGCGAGCGGACTTCCAGCTTGCGCCCCAGCACGCCGCCTTCCGCGTTGATTTGCGCCAGCGCCAGCATCCAGCCACGCCGATAGGGCTCGGAAAACCCGGGCAGCGTCTTGTATGTGTTGATTTCGCCGATGCGCAGCGCAGGCAAGCCCGGCGGTGCCGCGGCCGTGCGGGACGGCCTGGCCGCGCCGGCGGCCAGTACAGGGACGGCATGCGCGAACAGCACGCAGGCCGCGAGGAGGATGGCGCAGCCTGCGAGGCCGCGCGCCGCGCGCGGCAGCAACTGGCCGCACCCGGCGGCACGGCGAAAAAAAACCGACATCGCTGTCGGCTTTTCTTCCTGGAAACCCGGGGTCATCTCGGTGTGCTCGATGGTAATCCGCATGGCGGCGGGCGCGTCGCGCGATGGACCCGGTAGCTCTTACTTGAGCTTGGTTTCCTTGTAGTCCACATGCTTGCGCGCGACCGGATCAAATTTCTTGATCAGCATTTTTTCCGGCATCGTGCGCTTGTTCTTGGTCGTGGTGTAGAAGTGTCCCGTGCCGGCGGTCGATTCAAGCTTGATCTTTTCGCGGGTGCCTTTGGAAGCCATGTCGTACTCCTGGATAGTCTGGGGGCGGGGCTAGCTTAGATCGAGTCGCCGCGCGCGCGCATTTCGGCCAAAACGGCGTCAATGCCTTTCTTGTCGATGGTGCGCAGGGCCTTGGTGCTGACACGCAAGGTGATCCAGCGGTTTTCGCTTTCCACGAAGAAACGACGCGATTGCAGGTTGGGCAGGAAACGACGCTTGGTCTTGTTGTTCGCGTGGGAAACGTTGTTGCCCACCATCGGGCGCTTGCCCGTTACTTGGCATACGCGTGCCATGAGTTGCACCTCGGAAATTCAATGCTTGCCGCGTATGGTTCGGAAGACGGGAGCCCAGCCGCCGGTGGATGCCGGCCATCCCGTGGTTCCAGGATGCGGACCGTTGCCAAGGTACCCCGACTGGATGGTTTTGCCATCACGCTGTCGTTCCGTACCTGAAGCGATCGGCCTCAGTGCTTGTGCCCGCCGCCCCCTCCAATTACGCATCGGCGGGGTGGAAGTGCCCGGCTACAAAGCATAGTAGCTGGCACGGGTAAATGTGTAAGCCTGCGATTCTACTACGAAAAAAGCCGGCGGATCAAGCAGGGGTGCGGGCGACGCGTCCGGCCAGCCACGAGAGGCAGGCGCAGGCGGCCAGTACGCCCGTGAGCGGCAGCGGTGTATTGCCTTGCCACAGGCTGACGCACAGGCCCGCCAGGGCGCCGCAGGACAACTGCAGCGTGCCCAGCAGCGCCGAGGCCACGCCCAGCCGCTTGCCCTGTTCGGACAAGGCCAGGGCGGCCGAATTCGGATTCACGAATCCCTGGCTGCTCATGTAGCCGATCAGGCAGATCATCAGCAGCGGCAGGGTCATCCAGCCCGCCAGGGTCAGCAGCACACCCGCCAGGCTGGCCAGCGCCAGGGTAACCAGGGCGCGGCGCTGCAGGACGCGCGGCGGCAGACGGCGCAGCAGGCGGGCGCTGACCTGCGAGCCGCCGATCAAGCCGGCCGCGTTCAGCCCGAATAGCAGTCCGTAGTGCTGCGGATCCACGCCGTAGAGCTCGATGAACACGCGTGGCGAACCGACGATATAGGCGAACATACCGGCCTGCCCCAGCCCGCCGGCCAGGCTGTGCGCCATGAACCCGCGGTGGCGCAGCAGTTCTCCGTAATTGCGCGCGATGGTGCGCCAGTGCAGGTGCACGACGCGATCCGGCGGCAGCGATTCCTTCATGATGAAAAGCATGGCCGCCATCAGCGCCACGCCGGCCGCCAGCATCAGGCCGAAGATGCCGCGCCAGCCCGTCAGCAGCAGCAATTGGCCGCCGATCAGCGGCGCGAGTATGGGCGCCAGGCCCATGATCAGCAGCAGCAGCGACATGGCGCGGGCCGCTTCCTGGGTTTCGTAGTGATCCCGTATCACGGCGCGCGGGATGACGATGCCCGCCGCGCCGCCGAGCGCCTGCGCCGCGCGCCATGCCGTCAGGCTCTGGATGTCGACGGCCAGTGCGCATCCCAGCGAGGCGACGACGTAAAGCGACAGTCCGACCAGCAGCGGCGGCTTGCGTCCGTAGCGGTCGGCCAGCGGGCCGTAGAAAACCTGCGCCGCAGCCAGCCCCACCAGATAGGCGGCCATGGTGCGTTCGACGTCGCCCTGGCCGACGTTCAGGCCCGCCGCGATGGCCGGAAACGCCGGCAGGTACAGATCGATCGAAAAAGGCCCGATCGCGGTAAGGGCGCCCATCAGGATGAGCCAGCCGGGCAGGCCGCGGGTCGGTAGGAAGGTCGGCATTGATTGACGTTTGCCTGAATGGCAGAGGCACGGAAGGGGTATTTCGGATATACCGCAGCCAAAATGTAACATGTGGAGATGCGGTTCAAATCGGAAACAAATTCCGATAAAGTCCCCGGGTTCTTTCTTGCGAGGTTTACTGTCGTGAATCCTGTGCTGTCTGCGGTGGAACGCAAACTGGAGTCCGTTTCGATCCCGGTCCAACTGGAAATGCCCGATGGCACCAAGGTAGGGTCGCCCAATCCCAAGGTGAAGTTCACCGCCCGCAGCAAGGTCGCCCTGGCGCACCTGGCGGCCGGCGAAGTGGGTGTCCTGGGCCAGGATTACGTGGAAGGGCTGGTGGACATACAGGGCAATATGCACGACGTCATGGCGGCCGCGGCCCAGCTGCTGCCGGATTCCCCCGTGCAGGGCGAACAGGGCGGGTGGCTGCAGGCGCTGATGCGCCGCATGGTGTCCGTGCAGCGGCATTCGGTCGAACGCGACGCCAAGCAGATCGAATTCCACTACGACCTTTCCGACGACTTCTATGCGCTGTGGCTGGATCCCCGCCGGGTTTATTCGTGCGCGTACTACCGCACGCCCGACATGACGCTGGCGCAGGCGCAGGAAGCCAAGCTGGACCATATCTGCCGCAAGCTGCGCCTGGCGCCGGGCGAACGCTATCTGGACGTGGGCGCGGGCTGGGGCGGGCTGCTGCTCTGGGCGGCGGAGAACTACGGTGTCGACGCCACCGGCATTACGCTGTCGCGCAACCAGCACGCCCACGTCAACCGGCTGATCCAGGAGAAAGGATTGCAAGGCCGCGTGCGCATGGAGCTGCTGGACTACCGCAAACTCGACGAAAGCAAGCCGTACGACAAGATTTCGTCGGTGGGGATGTTCGAACACGTGGGCCGCGCGCAACTGCCGGACTACTTCGCCAAGCTGCGGCGCCTGCTGCGCCCGGGCGGGCTGATCATGAACCACGGCATTACCGCTGGCGGCGTGCACAACGCGCAGCTGGGCAGCGGCATGGGCGACTTCATCGAGAAGTACATCTTCCCCGGCGGCGAGCTCACGCACATCAGCCACGTGCTGGGCGCGATGGCCGAAGGCGGCCTGGAAGCGACCGACGTCGAGAACCTGCGGCCGCACTACGCCCGCACCCTGTGGGCCTGGAGCGACAGCCTGGAAAGCCAGCTCGACGCCGCCGCCAGGATATTGACGGGCGAGCAGGGCGCGAAGTCGCTGCGCGCCTATCGGCTTTACCTGGCCGGTTGCGCCATGGCCTTCGAGCATGGGTGGATCGCCCTGCACCAGGTGCTCGGCCAACGCCTGGCCACCGGCCGTGCGGATGAGCTCGACCATCCGGCTGACCTGGCCTACCCCTGGCGCCGGGATTACATCTACGCCGGTACTCCCGCCTGACGCCAATCAAACGGAATGCGCGGCAACCGTATTACCATAGGCCGTGATGCGTCCCGTCGCGCGTGCAACATCTCCGGAACGCCGCCCCAGCGCGGCGTTCTTTCTTCGCTTACATGGAACCTCCATGCCCATTCTTCATGTCCACGTCTTGTCCGGATGGCCCGCGGACAAGAAGTCATCGCTGCTGAAAGGGGCCACGCAGGCCGTGGTCGAGAGCCTCGGCGCGCCGCTGCGCAGCGTGCGCATCATGCTGCATGAAATCGCACCGGAACACATCATCGTCGGCGGCGAAGTCGGCAGGCAGTCGGTGGTGTTCCACGTGCACCTGATCGTCGGGCGCACGGAAGCGCAGAAGAATGCCCTGTACCAGGCCCTGAACGGTGCCGCCTGCGCGGCGCTGGGCGTATCGGGCGAGGACGTCCGCGTCCTGCTGGACGACATACCGAATACCGACATGGGCATGGCCAACGGCGTCAGCGCCAAGGCGGCCGGCCGCTAGGCCGCGCCGCATCGCAGCGGCCGCGCTGGAATCCAGTCCCTCGTCATCCGACCATTGCTGTCATGCGGCGCTGCGGCGCGGGTGGCGGCGCTCACAGGAGAGCCATCATGAAAGAAGTCATCATTGCCGCCGGCGCGCGGACCGCGGTGGGAACCTTTGGCGGGGCGCTCAAGGAAGTGCCGCCCATCGACCTGGGCAGTACGGCCATCCGTGAAGCGCTGGCGCGGGCCGGCGTGGACGGCGGGGAAGTCGGCCACGTCGCCGTCGGGCACGTGATCAACACCGAAACGCGCGATATGTACCTGTCGCGGGTCGCCGCCCTGAATGCCGGAATCGCCAAGGAGACGCCGGCCTTCAACGTCAATCGGCTGTGCGGTTCCGGCTTGCAGGCCATCGTGTCGGCGGCACAATCCATCATGCTGGGCGACGCGGATATCGCCGTCGGCGCCGGCGCGGAAAACATGAGCCGCGGGCCTTATATCTCGCCAGCCCAGCGCTGGGGTTCGCGCATGGGCGACGCGACCTTGTCGGACATGATGGTCGGGGCGCTGACCGACCCTTTCCAGCGCATCCATATGGGCATCACCGCGGAAAACGTCGCGGCCAAGTACGAGATCAGCCGCGACGATCAGGATGCGCTGGCGCTGGAGTCGCATCGGCGCGCGGCGGCGGCCATCGACGCGGGATATTTCAAGGACCAGATCGTCCCGGTGGTCATCAAGACCCGCAAGGGAGAGGTGCGCTTCGAGGTCGATGAGCATGTACGCCGCGACGTCGATGCCGGCACGATGGGCAAGCTCAAGCCCGTGTTCCAGAAAGAGAACGGCACCGTCACGGCGGGCAATGCCAGCGGGATCAACGACGGCGCGGCCGCCGTCGTGCTGATGAGCGCCGACGTCGCGGGCAAGCGCGGGGTCAAGCCGCTCGCGAGGCTGGTGGCCTATGGCCATGCGGGCGTCGATCCCGCCTATATGGGCATCGGCCCGGTCCCGGCGACGCAGGCCGCCTTGAAACGGGCGGGGCTGAGCATCGACCAGTTGGATGTCGTCGAAGCCAACGAAGCTTTCGCCGCGCAGGCCTGCGCCGTCACGCGCCAACTGGGCCTGGACCCCGCCAAGGTCAATCCCAATGGCAGCGGTATTGCACTGGGCCACCCCATCGGCGCCACGGGCGCCATCATTACGGTCAAGGCCTTGTACGAGCTGCAGCGCATCAAGGGCCGCTACGCCCTGGTCACCATGTGCATCGGCGGCGGACAGGGTATCGCCGCGATCTTCGAGCGGATCTGACGCGCTGTATGCCACGACGCGCCACGCCGTCCGCCCAGGATATCCCCACGCTTTCCGAATCGGACGGCATCCGCTATCTGCATTTCGACAGCCCCTGGATTCAGGGCGCCATGCGAGTGGCCGATCCGGCCGATCTCGTCCTCGAGTACACCGGCCAGATGATGGCCTGGCTGCTCTTCATGGAACCGCCCAAGGACGGCGCGATCGGCCTGCTGGGCTTGGGCGCCGGTTCGCTGGCGCGCTTCTGCGTGAAGCGCACCCGCAGCCCCGTGGTCGCGGTGGAGTGGAATCCGCGCGTTACCGCGATTTGCCATGCTTTCTTTCGGCTGCCCGGCCCGCCACGGCTGGTTGTGGAGGAGGGCGACGCCGGGGCCTGGGTGGCGGAACCGGCGAATGCCGGGCGCTGCCCCATCCTGATGGTGGACCTGTACGACGCCCAGGCCCGCGGGCCGGTGCGCGACTCCGTGCGTTTCTATCGCGATTGCCGGCGCGTGCTGGGCGATACCGGCGTACTGGCGGTCAACCTGTTCGGCGAACACGAAAGCTTTCCGCGCAATATCGATAACCTCTCCGCCGCCTTCGACGGCAGGCTGGCCATGTTGCCCGAAATCGACGCGGGCAATCGCATCGTGCTGGGATTCAGGGGACCGCCCATCGATATCCCCGTCGAGGCCCTGCTGGATCGCGCGGCAATAGTAGAGGCGGTGTACGGCTTGCCCGCGCGCCGCTGGGCACGCGCGCTGGCCGGCCATGCGAACGGGGGGCGGCTGGTGTACTGAGCCATAGGCGCGGCCCTCATCCTGAACGGGGGTTGCGCGTGCCGTTCACCGGTGCAAGAATGAACACACCATAATTATGAATTACGGTGACGTTCGCACCGTTTCATGCCATGCACGCAAGTCACTCCTCCGCCGGCTCGCCGCGGCCCATCGTGCGCCAGGCCTTGTACCTGGAAGCGGCGCAGCGCCTGCGGGAGATGATCCGCTCGCGCGCCTTGACGGCGGGAGAATGGATAGACGAATTGCCCCTTGCCGCGCAGCTCGGCATCTCGCGCACGCCGCTGCGCGAGGCGCTCAAGCTGTTGGCCAGCGAAGGCCTGGTTCGGCTGGGGCCGCGGCGCGGCTGTTTCGTCAACGAACTCTCGATGCGGGATCTGGACGACATCTTCCCGCTGATGGCGATGCTGGAGGGCCGGTGTGCCTACGAGGCCGCGCGCAAGGCGGGGGACGAGGACATCCGCCGCCTGGCCGCCCTCCACGAAACGCTGCAGGAGCATGCCGCAGCCGGCCGTATCGACGCGTACTACGAGGCCAACTACGTCATCCACGAGGCTATCCAGGCACTGGCCGATAATCGGTGGCTGTCCGACACCATCGGGAACCTGCGCAAGGTGCTGAGCCTGTCGCGCCATAAAAGTTTGATGCTGCCCGGACGCCTGCGCGCCTCTTGCGCGGAGCACATGGCCATTTTCGCGGCCATCCGGGACCATGACCCCGAACGCGCGGAATCCGTCGCCCGCAAGCACCTGCTGCGCCAGCTTGACGCCCTGCATGCCATGGAGCGCCGTACAAAGGAAAGCGCGGCGACGGCCACGGCGCCGGCGGCGGCCGCCTCCAAACCCGCGAATTCCCGTTCCAAGATGGCCTCGTCCACCGCCACTACCGCCAAGGAGCTCGTTCATGATCGTTCCCGAACCGCTCGTTCCCGCCCGCGCGGCGCGCCAGCCCGATAAGGCCATGGCCCGGCGCGAGCTTGTCAGCGCACCGTCCGGCTCCGACGAGGACACCGGTAAGCCCGGTGCGGAGGCCGGATTGATGGCGCGCCTGGGCCGGCTGTGGGAGCGCGACCGCTTTCCGGACCCGGCCGCCTTGCGGCCCTTGTTCGCGCCACGCTTGACGGACGTGGCGGCCAACCGCCTGGCCCACGCCTGGTGCCAGACCTACACGGCGGCCGATGGCAAGATCAGGCGCACGATGCTGGGGGTGCTGGCGGCGGCCAGCACGGCGCAGGAGCAGCCGGACGACGCCAACGGCCGCTTGTTCCGCCGCTTCAACAACCAGCCCGAGGGGCTGCGCTTCCTGGTGGACCTGCGCGCCGATATGTTGCGCTGGCGCAAGCAGGTTTCCGGCCTGCAGGCGTTGGACAAGACCCTGGAAGGCCTGCTTTCCGCCTGGTTCGACGTGGGACTGCTCGATCTGCGGCGCCTGACCTGGGACAGCCCTGCCTCGCTGCTGGAAAAACTCATCGTGTACGAGGCGGTGCACGCGATCCAGTCATGGGACGACCTCAAGCATAGGGTTGCCGAGGATCGCCGCTGCTATGCGTTTTTCCATCCGCAGATGCCCGATGTGCCCTTGATCTTCGTCGAGGTCGCCTTCGCGCCGCAAATGGCCGACGATGTGCAGACGCTGCTGGACACGACCCAGCCGCCGCAGAATCTGGACAAGGCGCGCTGGGCCGTCTTCTATTCCATTTCGAATACCCAGCCCGGCCTGCGCGGCATCAGCTTCGGCAATTTCCTGCTCAAGCGTGTCGTCGACCAATTGCTGTCGGAGCTGCCCAAGCTGAAATCCTTCGCCACGCTGTCGCCCATCCCGGGTTTTGCCGATTGGCTGGGCAAGCTGAATGCCGACGAAGTGGAGGACATCGTGCGCGATAAAGCGCGCGACCGTGCGCGCCGCGGCGTGCCCGACGGCGCGCGCTGGCTGGCGCGGCTGCAAAAGGCCGCCGCCGGTCCCCGCGGTGGCGGCGAGGTCGTGCAGCGTGCCGGGATGAAGCTGGCGGCCGCCTACCTCCAATCGATGAAGGGCGGGGCGCCGCTGGACCCGGTGGCGCGCTTTCACCTGGGCAATGGCGCCCGCATCGAGCGCATCAACTGGGGGGCGGACCGGTCGCCCAAGGGGCTGGCGCAGTCCGCGGCGCTGATGGTCAACTACTTGTACGAGCTGGACGAACTGGACGACAACCTGGCGCGGCTGAATGCCGGCAAGCCGGCGGTCAGCCGGCTCATCACCAGGATAGGGTAGGGCGGCTGGCTGCCGCGGCCGCATGATGAATAATCCTGTACGAACAGGGCCGGCCTGAACGACAATCCGGCACGGTGTCAGGGCCGCGCGGGAGCGCGCGGCCGCGCCGCAGCCGCCATAAGAAAACAAGGGACATGACGTTCGACGATCCGTCCGCAGATGCGCCGATTTCGCCGCCCGAGGCCGCGGGCCGGGTCCTGTGCCGTCGCGAAGGGACGGTCGCGCGGGTATGCCTGTCGCATCCGGGCCGCATGAATGCGATCACCGTGGCAATGTGGCGGCAGCTTGCGACCGTATTCGGGCAGCTGTCCGCCGATCGCCAGCTGCGCTGCATCATCGTGCAGGGCGACGGCGGCCACTTCGCCGCGGGCGCCGATATCCGCGAATTTCCCCAGCAACGTGGCGATACCGCCGGCGTCGTCCGCTACCACCGCGAGATACTCGCGCCGGCGCTGACCGCCATCGAAACCTGCCCGCATCCCGTCGTGGCCCGCATCGACGGCGTGTGCGTCGGGGGCGGCCTGGAAATCGCCTGTCAATGCGATATCCGCATCGCCGCGCGTACGGCGCGTCTGGGCGTGCCCATCAATCGGCTGGGATTTCCCATGGCGCCTGACGAAATGCGCGGCCTGCTCGGCATTGCCGGCCGCGCCGTCACGCTGGAGCTGCTGCTGGAAGGCCGCATCCTGGACGCGGAGGAAGCCCGCGCCAAAGGGCTGCTGAGCCGCATCGTCGACGACGCCGAGCTCGACGCGGAAGTACGCCGCTGCGTCGGCCGTATCCTGGCGGGCGCCCCGCGCGCCGCCTGCCTGAACAAGGCCATGGCGGCGCGCCTGTCGCGCGACGAGCCGCTCGCCGAGGAAGAATACCAACGCTTTTTTTCTTATGCCGAAAGCCGCGACCATAGGGAGGGCGTGCGCGCCTTCCTCGCGGGCGAAGCGCCGTCATTCACTGGAGACTGGAAAGAGTGAGCAACGCCAATCTGTACGCGGTACTCAAAACGGGTTTTCCGCAGGATCGCAGCAGGATCGCGATCGAAACACCGACCTTGCGCTACACCTGGGACGATATCGATCGGGCCAGCGCCTGCCTGGCCAACCTGCTGAAGTCCCTGCGGCTGCCCAAGGATGCGCGCGTCGCCGTACAGGTGGAAAAGTCGCCCGAGGCCCTGTTGCTGTATCTCGCCACGCTGCGCGCCGGACTGGTCTATCTGCCCTTGAATACCGCGTACCGCGAGGCCGAGGTCGATTATTTCCTGGGTAATGCAGAGCCCTCCGTCGTGGTGTGTTCCAGCGGCAACCTGCCGTGGATACGCCGGCTGGCCGAAAAGTCCGGTGTGCCGCACGTCTATACGCTGGACGACAATCGCACCGGCACGCTGCTGGAAGCGGCCGGCGGATTGCCACAGACTTTCAAGACGGTGACGCGTGGCGGCGACGACCTGGCCGCTATTCTGTATACGTCCGGCACCACGGGGCGCAGCAAGGGCGCGATGCTGTCGCACGGCAACCTGGCCTCGAACGCCCGCGTCCTGAACGACTATTGGGGCTGGCGGTCCGATGACGTGCTGTTGCACATGCTGCCCATCTTCCATGTGCATGGCCTGTTCGTTGCGTCGCACGGCGCGCTGCTCGCGGGTGCCCGCATGATCTGGTTGCCCAGGCTGGATGTGGAACTGGCGCTGCGCTATCTGCCCGAAAGCACCGTGATGATGGGCGTTCCGACCTATTACGTGCGCCTGCTGGCGGACCCGCGATTCGGCCGCGATGTCTGCGGGCGCATGCGCCTGTTCATTTCCGGTTCGGCGCCGTTGCTGACCGAGACTTTCAATGCCTTCCAGGCGCGTACCGGCCACACCATCCTGGAACGCTACGGCATGAGCGAAACGGTCATGCTGACGTCGAATCCCTACGATCCTGTCGAAGGGGCGCGTATCGGCGGCACGGTGGGCAAGGCCCTGCCCGGCGTGGAGCTGCGCGTGGTGGACGATTCCGGCAGGAAGCTGCCGCCCGGCGAGATCGGCAACATCCAGGTGCGCGGTCCGAATGTGTTCTCCGGCTATTGGCGCATGCCCGAAAAAACGCGCGAGGAATTCACCGCGGACGGCTGGTTCAAGACCGGCGACGTCGGCCGCTGGGGCGGGGAAGCCAATGGCCATCCCATCCCGGTCGACTATGTGAGCATCGTCGGCCGCAGCAAGGACCTGATCATCTCGGGCGGCTACAACGTCTATCCCAAGGAAATCGAGTCGGTCATCGACGATATGCCCGGGGTGGAGGAATCCGCGGTCATCGGCGTGCCGCATCCGGAGTTCGGCGAAGCCGTCGTCGCCGTCGTCGTGCCGCGCATGGGGGCCGAACTGGATCCTGCCGCCATCCAGAGCGACCTGAAGAGCCGCATCGCCAACTTCAAGGTGCCCAAGCGCGTGCATGTGACGGATCAACTGCCTCGCAATACGATGGGCAAAGTGCAGAAGAACGTCTTGCGGGAAACGTTCGGCCAGCTTTGATCCGAGTTTTTCGGCGCAGTCCATTATGTCCCGCGGTGCGATCGTGCCGCGGCGACGTCCACCAGGAAAGGAGACGATCCACAGCCAACTGCATCACCGATGTGCGTAAGGATTCATACAACAGCGGGCGCGGCCGCGCACCGCCATCGATCGATGGGCGATAACCCATCCTACGCAGCACTCCGGAGGAGAACATCATGTCTTACCGTACCAGGTTCGCGGCGCTGGGCGCCGCGTTGCTCGCGCTTGTCCTGGCGAACCCGGCATCCGCCGATTGGCCGGAGCGGCCGGTCACCATCATCGTTCCTTTTCCCGCGGGAGGCGGCACCGATACCTTCGCGCGTCCTCTGGCCGAACAGTTGCGCACGCAGCTGGGCCAGACAGTGGTGATCGACAACAAGGGCGGCGCGGGCGGCACCGTGGGGGCGGGCGTGGCCGCCAAGGCGCGTCCGGATGGCTACACCTTCTTCATGGGCGGTGCGCATCACGCCGTCGCGCCGGCGCTGTACAAGCAGCTCAGCTACGACATCCAGAAGGATTTCATTCCCGTGGCGCTGCTGGCGCAGCCGCCGCAGGTCGTCGTTATCAACGCATCCAAACTGCCCGTCAAGACCCTGCAGGAGTTCATCGCCTATGCCAAGGCCCGCGCCGGGCAAATCAACTACGGCACGGCGGGCAAGGGCAGCACGCACCACCTTGCCGGCGAACTGTTCGCCATGCAGACCGGCATCCAGCTGGTGGACGTGCCGTACCAGGGCGCCGGGCCCATGCTGTCGGCCCTGATCGGCGGCCAGGTCGACATGGCTTTCGACGGACTGGGTTCGTCTGCCGGCCATATCCGTGCCGGTACCATCAAGCCGCTGGCCGTGGCCGCGGCACAGCGCTCGCCGTCGTTCCCCGACGTGCCCACCGCCGCCGAGGCCGGCGTGATGAACTACCAGGTCTCGACCTGGTATGCGCTATGGGCACCGGCCGGCACACCGCAGCCGGTCATCGACCGCATGATCCGCGCGGTTAGCGCGGCGTTGAATACGCCGAAGCTCAAAGAGCAATGGGCGTCCAACGGTTCCGCCACCCCCGACCTGACCGGCCCCGCCTTCGGCAAGTTCGTCGACGACGAAGTCGCCAGGTGGGGCAAAGTGGTGAAGGATTCCGGCGTCACCCTGGATTAGCGCGGCGCCGGATGGCCAGCGCCTGGCCCTAGCGCCAGGCGCTGGCCTCGTCCAGCTCGCGCATCAGGTCCGGCGGCAGCGTCAGATAGGCTGCGCTGACCAGGTCGTCCAGCTGGGTAAGCGACGTGGCGCTGGCAATCGGTGCGGTGATGCCGGGCTGCGCGATTGTCCAGGCCAGCGCCACCTGGGCCGGCGTCGCGCCGGTGGCCTGTGCGGCCCGGTCCAACGCGGCCAGGATACGCAGCCCGCGTTCGTTCAGGTAGGTTTCGACGATCTTCTTGCCGCGCACGCTCTTGGCGGCATCTGCCGGCGTCCGATACTTGCCGGAAAGAAAGCCGCTTGCCAGGGCGTAATAGTTGATGGTGCCCAGCCCTTGCGCGACCACTACCGCCTGCAGTCCGCTTTCGTAGGGTTCGCGCGCATACAGGTTGTATTCGGGCTGGATGGACTCGTAGCGTGGCAGCCCATTGCGTTCGCTCAGGATCAGGGCCTCGGAGAGGCGCGCCGGCGTGTAGTTGGAAGCCCCGATGGCCCGTATCTTGCCTTGCTCGCGGAGCTTGCCGTATGCGGCCAGGGTATCGGTCAGCGGCGTATCGGGATCGTCGCGGTGCGACTGGTACAGGTCGATATAGTCGGTCTGCAGCCGCGCCAGCGAGTCCTCCACCGCCCTCGCGATGTAGCCGGGCGACAGGCCCTTGGCCTTCGGCCCCATCTCCATGCCCACTTTCGTGGCGATGATGACTTTGTCCCGCTTGCCGGACCTGGCCAGCCATTTGCCGATGATGACTTCGGATTCGCCGCCGCGGTTGCCGGGTGCCCAGCGTGAATACACGTCGGCGGTATCGATGAAGTTCAGTCCGGCGTCCACCATGGCGTCCAGGAGGGAAAAGGCGTCTGCCTCGCCCACGGTCCAACCGAATACATTACCGCCGAATGCCAGGGGGGGCACGGAAAGGCCGGAACGGCCCAGTTGACGTTGTTGCATGGTCAGTCGCTCTCATCGATGGTTGTATTGCTTGTCAGGCAAATGCCTGGCAAGGCATCAGATTTTTCTTCTTCTCGTTCTGATTCTTTCGACCAAGTATATCGGTCGAAAGGCGATACGACGCAGTTATACGGAAGTTCAGGGATTTCCCGCGCCTGGCCATCCACTTCGTCAAGTTAGACTATGTATTTTTAGGGACGGGCGGCATCCCGCGCGCGGTTCGCCGCGTCCGTCCTACGCGATTCCCCAAGGTCGAGGAGCCTGCTTTTATGTCTAGGACAAAAGCCGCCGTACAAGCTGTCGCCGCCGCGTTCGCGCTGGCCGCCGCGCTGCATTCCGGCGGACCCGCGCAAGCCGCCCCTGCCGGGCAGAAGTCGGTGGCAGTCATTGCCATCGTCGAGCATCCCGCGCTGGATGCCGTGCGGGATGGCGTCAAGGATGCATTAAAGGCAAAGGGGTATGATGCCTCGAAGAATCTGAAGTGGCAGTACCAGAGCGCGCAGGGCAATACCGGCACGGCGGCGCAAATCGCCCGCAAGTTCGTCGGCGACCGTCCCGATGCCATCGTCGCCATCGCCACGCCCGCGGCGCAGGCCGTTGTCGCGGCCACCAAGGAAATTCCGGTCGTCTATGCCGCCGTGACCGACCCGGTCGCCGCACAGCTGGTGCCGTCCATGGAAGCCTCGGGCACCAACGTCACGGGTGTTTCTGATGCGCTGGACGTCAGCCACCAGATCGACCTGATCCGCAAGATCGTGCCCAATGCCAAGCGCGTCGGGATGGTCTATAACCCGGGCGAGGCGAATTCCGTCGTGGTGGTCAAGCAGTTGCAGGAGTTGCTGCCCCAGGCCGGAATGAGCCTGGTCGAGGCCGCCGCGCCGCGCACGGTCGATGTTGCCGCGGCCGCGCGCAGCCTGATCGGCAAGGTGGACGTCATCTACACCAGCACGGACAACAATGTCGTGTCGGCCTACGAATCGCTTGTGAAGGTCGGCAACGATGCGAAGATTCCCCTGATCGCGGCCGACAACGATAGCGTCAAGCGGGGCGCCATCGCCGCGCAGGGTGTCGATTATTACCAGCTGGGACAGCAGGTGGGCGATGTGGTGGCGCGCATATTGAAGGGCGAGAAGCCGGGAGCCATCCCCTCGGCCTCCGTCGGCAAGGTGCAGCTGACCCTCAACCCCGCTGCCGCGCAGGCGCAGGGCGTGGCACTGCCCGAAGCGTTGATCAAATCCGCCGCACAGGTCATCAAGTAAGCAAGCCGCGACGATGTCCCTCTTCTCATTGCTGGGCGCGCTGGAGGTCGGTCTGGTCTTCAGCCTCGTGGCCCTTGGTGTCCTGATCTCCTTTCGCCTGCTGCGTTTTCCCGACCTGACGGTCGACGGCAGCTTTCCCCTGGGCGCCGCGGTGGCCGCCACCTTGATCTCCGCCGGCTTCAACCCCTTCGCCGCCACGGCCTGCGCCATGGTCGCCGGCGCCGCGGCCGGCTGGCTGACCGGCTGGCTCAATGTCAAGCTGCGCATCATGGATCTGCTGGCCAGCATCCTGGTCATGATCGCCCTGTATTCGATCAACCTGCGGATAATGGGCCGGCCCAACGTTCCCTTGATCACCGAGCCGACCGTCTTCACGCTGCTGCAGCCGGCGTGGCTCAGCGACTACATCGCCCGGCCCCTGGTCCTGCTGGTCGTGGTCGTGGTTTGCAAACTGCTGCTCGACTGGTTCCTGTCCACCGAGCGCGGGCTGGCGCTGCGCGCGACCGGAGCCAATCCACGCATGGCGCGCGCGCAGGGGGTCAATACCGGCCGCATGGTGCTCGGCGGCATGGCGTTGTCCAATTCGCTGGTGGCGCTGGCGGGCGCCCTGTTCGCGCAGGCGCAGGGCGGCGCGGATATCTCCATGGGGCTGGGGACCATCGTCATCGGCCTGGCAGCGGTGATCGTCGGCGAAAGCCTGCTGCCGGCACGCCGCATCGCGCTCGCCACGCTGGCCGTCATACTGGGCGCCATCGTGTACCGCTTTTTCGTCGCACTGGCGCTGAATACCGACTTCATCGGCCTGCAGGCCCAGGACCTGAACCTGGTGACCGCCGTGCTGGTAACCATTGCGCTGGTCATCCCGCGCTTGCGCCGCCGTCGTCGCGCCGGACAGGGAGCCTGACATGCTGACCGCACACGACCTGCACATCACGTTCAATCCCGGCACGCCCATCGAAACCCGCGCGCTGCGCGGTTTATCGCTGCATATTCCCACCGGCCAGTTCGTTACCGTCATCGGATCCAACGGCGCCGGAAAATCGACCTTCCTGAACGCCGTGTCCGGCGACCAGTCCGTCGATAGCGGACGTATCGAGATCGACGGTACCGATATGACGCGCCAGCCTTCCTGGCACCGCGCCGAACATATCGCCCGCGTGTTCCAGGACCCGATGGCCGGGACCTGCGAAGACCTGACCATCGAGGAAAACATGGCGCTGGCCCAGGCACGCGGGCGCAGGCGCGGCCTGCGGCACGCGGTCAGGACATCGATGCGGAGCGCGTTTCGCGAACGCCTTTCCACGCTGGGGCTGGGCCTGGAGAACCGCCTGGGCGACCGCATCGGCCTGCTCTCGGGCGGCCAGCGCCAGGCCGTCAGCCTGCTCATGGCGGCCTTGCAGCCGTCGCGCCTGCTCTTGCTGGACGAGCACACGGCCGCGCTGGACCCGCGCACCGCCGACTTCGTGCTTGACCTGACCGCCCGCATCGTCGCCGAAAGCCGGCTGACCACCCTGATGGTCACGCATAGCATGCGGCAGGCACTGGAGGTCGGCGATCGCACCGTCATGCTGCACCAGGGCCAGGTGGTGCTGGACGTGTCCGGCGAAGAGCGCAGGGGCCTGACCGTGCCCGATCTCCTTGCCATGTTCGAGCGCGTGCGCGGCGAAAAACTGGCTGACGACGCTTTGCTGCTGGGATAAGGTCATGACTCGCCCCGCACGCCGCAAATGCGCGTACGGCACCGTGGCACTGGTGCTGCAGGGCGGCGGTGCGCTGGGGTCCTACCAGACGGGTGTGTACGAGGGGCTGCACGAATACGGGCTGCGGCCCGGCTGGGTTGCCGGTATTTCGATCGGCGCCATCAATGCCGCCATTATTGCCGGGTCGCCCGAGGACGAACGGGTCGAACGGCTGCGCGGCTTCTGGGAATCCATCTGCCGCTCGTACGGCTACGAAGCCCTGCCATGGGGAGAGTGGATGAACGGCCGGCTGGCCGCGGCAACCGCCCTGATGCACGGCCAGCCCGGCTTTTTCAAGCCGCGCTTTCCGCCGCCATTCTGGCAGGAAGGAATCGCGGCCACCAGTTACTACGACACCAGCCCATTACTGCAGACCCTGCGCACCTATGTCGATTTCCGACTGCTGAACAGCGGTGCCGTGCGCGCCAGCTTCGGCGCCGTCAACGTGCGCACCGGCAATTTTTCCTATTTCGACAGCACGCAGTGCGAACTGACGCCGCATCACGTCATGGCGTCCGGCGCCTTGCCGCCCGGTTTTCCACCCGTCGAGATCGACGGCGAATACTACTGGGACGGCGGCCTGGTATCGAATACGCCGCTGTACTACGTGCTGTCGGACAGTCCCATGCGCGATACGCTGGTTTTCCAGGTAGACCTCTGGCCGGCCCGCGGACCGCTGCCGACCAACATGGATGAAGTCGAGGAGCGCCGCAAGGACATCCAATATTCCAGCCGCACCCGGCTGGTCACCGATACGCTCAAACGCAACATCAAGCTGCGCGAGGATCTGCAACGGCTGCTGGCCTTATTGCCGCCGGCCAGGCGCAATGCCCCGGAACTGGCGGAAATCCGCCGCGATGCGATGATTCCGGCCGTCAACGTGGTGAACCTCGTCTACGACTCCAAGAATTACGAGCGCCATTCCAAAGACTACGAATTCGGCACGGAAGCCATGCACGATCATTGGGAGTCCGGCCTGGCCGATATTCGGGCCACCCTGGCCCTTCCGGGGTTGTTGGACCTTCCCGGCGAAGGCCAGCGGTTCGTGACGCACGATATTCACCGGGACTGAGCGCCGACTTGGCCGCGACAGCGGCCGGCCCGGCCTCGTATGTATGGGGAAGCCCGCGCTCGCGGTTCCGGTCCCGCAGCGAACGGCCGGAGGGCGGCACGGCGGGCCAGCTTGGCGGGATTGGTCCGAATTGACGTTCGATGAGGATATAGCGGGAATCACAATGGTAGTTTTCGCTGCGCATTGATCCTTCTTCGCAACCTTGTGGAATGTCATGGAACCGTGTAACGCAACCGAGAATGCTCCGCTTTCGCTGGCGCTGTGGGAACCGGACGACGATAGCCGCAATCGCACGGTGCACCTGCTTGCCCGGCTGGGCTTTCATGTCCATGGCTGCCGCGATGCGGCCGGCCTTTTCCAATGGCTGGACCTGCGGGATCCCGACCTGGTCCTGGTAGGGGCCAGCGCGCCCGTCCGGCAGGTGGTCGACGCCGTCCTGCCGCGCCTTAGCGCGCAGTATGGCGCCGGCATCCTGTTGCAGGCGCCGGACGCGGCCCAGCATACGCGCCTGAGCGCCCTGCGGGCGGGCGCCCACCTTTGCCTGGACCGCAGCTATGAGGCCACCGAGCTGGCCGCGCTGTTGCGGGCACAGGCGCGGCGCGCCGGGCGCCAGCGCCGCCGTCCCGCCGCGATGGCGCCTTCGGCGGCCACGCCGGCCGCGGCCCCCTCCGTACCCGCCGCCCCTGGCGCGCCGGTCCGGCCCGCGAGCCCGGCCAATGCGGTGGGACTGGTCGGTTCCGCCGATATTGCCGGGCTGCTCGGCGCCGCCTCCGGCATGCGTGCCGCAGGCTACGCCCTGCGCAGCCTGCCCGTGGCCGACGGCGGCCAGGCGGACGGGGACGCAATGCCGCGCCACTTGCCGTCCCGGGAACCCTGGCGCATCCTGTACCAGGGTTGGGTGCTGATTACGCCCGCGGGCAAGCGCATCCATCTGACAGGCACGGAGCGCGCCTGCTTCATCTGCCTGCTCGACAATCCGAAGCGCGAATTGTCCCGTGCCGCCATGAGCGAGTTCATGACGGCGACCAATCTGCGTTCGGTCAATGTGGCCATCAGCCGCCTGCGCAAGAAAGTGCACGACAGCGGCGAACGCCTGCCGCTGCATACGGTGCATGGCATGGGCTACGTGTTCGTCGGCGATCTGGCCACGCAGGAATAGGGCGGCCGTGGGCGCGGCGCGATAATATCGTCCTGTTCCGTTCCGGCCGCCCCGTATGGATGGGGTGGTGCGCCGGAATCCATGACGACACGCGATGCGATGATAGACCTAGGCGTAAATATCGACCACGTAGCCACGCTGCGCCAGCAGCGGCATACCGATTACCCCGATCCCGTCGAGGCCGCGCTGCGCGCCGAGGACGCCGGCGCGGACGTGATCACCCTGCATTTGCGCGAAGACCGGCGGCATATCCAGGATGCGGACGTGTACCGCCTGCGGCCGCAGTTGCGCACCCGCATGAACCTGGAATGCGCCATCACCCGTGAAATGCTGGACATTGCCTGCGCGGTGCGGCCGCAGGATGTCTGCCTGGTGCCGGAAAAGCGTACCGAGTTGACCACCGAAGGCGGTCTGGAGGTCGCCGGCGCTCAGGCCGCCGTGACCGACGCAGTGTCGCGACTGCATGATGCCGGCATCCGGGTGTCATTGTTCATCGACCCCGACGCCAGCCAGATCGCCGCCGCCGCGCGCACGGGCGCCCGTGTGATCGAATTGCACACCGGAGCCTACGCCGAAGCGGCTGGAGACGCCGCCGGGACCGAATTGGAGCGCATCCGGGGTGCCGTGGCGGAAGGCTTGCGCCACGGCCTGCAGGTGAATGCGGGGCACGGTCTGCACTACGGCAACGTGCAGGCCGTCGCCGCGCTGGACGGCATCGCGGAATTGAACATCGGCCATGCCATCGTCGCGCGCGCGGTGTTCGACGGCTGGGAAAAGGCCGTGCGCGACATGAAAGCCTTGATGGTCCAGGCACGCGCCGGGCGCTGATCGGCAGGATCCCTCTTCCATGAACACAGCGCAGCCCGTCGCCTCCCCATCCGCCGCGGCATCGGCCATCGCCGGCATCGGCCTGGACCTTATCCGCATCGACCGCATCGAACGCGCCTTGTTGCGCCACGGCGATCGTTTCGCCGAAAAAGTATTGGGCGAAGAGGAGCTGGCCAAATTCCATGCGCGGCGTGCGCGCGACGAACGCCGCGGCGTGCGCTTTCTGGCCACGCGTTTCGCCGTCAAGGAAGCCTTCTCCAAGGCCATCGGCCTGGGTATGCGCATGCCCATGACATGGCGGCGCGTGCAGACCTTGAACGCGCCGGGCGGCCGGCCGGTCCTGGTCCTGTCGCCGGAGCTGCTGGCCTGGTACGAGCCGCGCTACGGTGCCGCCCACGTCTCCCTGACCGACGAAACCGATATGGCCGCCGCCTATGTGATCGTCGAACGCCGGATGCCGTGAATGGATCGTCGAACCTCGTATAGGACGATCGCCGAACGCGCGCGTCCGGGATGCCACGCAGGGCGGCCCTTCGTACAAACGCGGCGCGTGCGCGCCCGACATTGAAAGAGATTTCCCCATGCCAAGCAAAAAGAACAAAGCGCTGCCACCCGGTCCCGTCATGGTCGACGTGGCCGGTCCGGTGCTTACCAAAGAGGAAAAAAAGCGCTTGCGCCATCCGCTGGTGGGCGGCGTGATCCTGTTTGCCCGCAATTTCCAGGACAGGCAGACGCTATGCGAACTGACCGCCCGCATCCACAAAGTGCGGGAAGAACCCTTGTTGATCGCGGTGGACCACGAAGGCGGCCGCGTGCAGCGCTTCCGCACGGACGGCTTCACGCCCCTGCCGCCGATGCGGGAGCTGGGCCGGATATGGGACCGGGAGCCCCTGCAGGCGATGCGCTTGGCGACGGAATCCGGCTATGTCCTGGCGGCCGAGCTGCGTGCCTGCGGCGTCGACTTGAGCTTCACGCCGGTGCTGGACCTGGACTACGGTGTCAGCAAGGTCATCGGGGATCGCGCCTTTCATCGCGATCCCCGCGTCGTCGCCATGCTGGCGCGCGCGCTCGTCCAAGGCCTGGCGTTGGCCGGGATGGCGGCGTGCGGCAAGCATTTCCCCGGGCATGGCTTCGTCAGTGCCGACTCCCACCACGAAATCCCCGTGGATCCGCGCAACCTGGAACGCATCCTCAGCGAGGATTCCGCGCCATATGGCTGGCTGGGCGATATCGTCCTGCCCTCGGTCATGCCGGCCCACGTGATCTATCCCAAGGTGGACGACAAGCCCGCGGGCTTCTCGCGCCGCTGGATCCAGGACATCCTGCGCCGCCGCATGGGATACGATGGCGTCGTGTTCTCCGACGATCTCACCATGGAAGGCGCGTCGGTGGCCGGCGATATCCTCGCGCGCGCCCAGGCCGCCCTGAACGCGGGATGCGATATGGTCCTGGTCTGCAACCGGCCCGACCTTGCCGACGAATTGCTCGGCCGCCTGACGCATGTATCCGAACCCGCATCCATCGAACGTATCCGCCGCCTGATGCCGCGTTATCCGGCCGCGGACTGGAATGACCTGCAGGCAGATCGCCGTTACCAGCATGCCCGAAGCCTTCAATCTCAAATCGTTTCTGGCTGACCTGCCGCATTTGCCGGGGGTCTACCGGCATATCGATGCGAATGGCGAGGTCATGTACGTCGGCAAGGCGCGCGACCTGAAAAAGCGCGTGTCTTCGTATTTCCAGAAGACGCTGACCAGCCCGCGTATCGCGCAGATGGTGACGAAGGTCGCGCAGGTCGAGGTGACGGTCACGCGTTCCGAGGCCGAGGCCCTGATCCTGGAAAACAACCTGATCAAAAGCCTGCGGCCGCGCTATAACATCCTGTTCCGGGATGACAAGTCGTACCCCTACCTGCTGATCACGGCGCACGAATGGCCGCGCATCGCGTATTACCGGGGCTCGACCAACAAGCCGGGCCAGTTCTTCGGTCCGTTTCCCAATGCGTGGGCGGTGCGCGAAACCATCCAGATCCTGCAAAAGGTCTTCCGCCTGCGCACCTGCGAGGATACCGTCTTCGCCAACCGCTCGCGCCCCTGCCTGCTGCACCAGATCGGCCGCTGTTCTGCCCCTTGCGTGGGCGCGGTGCAGGCCGACGACTACGCCAACGACGTCGCGCGCGCCGGTCGCTTCCTGAACGGCCAGGCCAAGGAAGTCATGCAGGATATCGAGGCGCGGATGCTGCGCGCCTCCGAGGCCCTGGAATTCGAGGCCGCCGCGGCGTTGCGCGACCAGATGGGTTCGCTGGCGCGCGTGCTGCACCAGCAAACCATGGAGGACATCGGCAGCGAGGACTGCGACATCATCGCGGTGGCGGTGGCCGGCGGCCGTGTCTGCGTCAATCTGGCCATGGTGCGCGGAGGCCGCCATCTGGGCGACAAGCCCTTTTTCCCCACGCATGCGGAGGGCGAGTCCGCGCCGGACGTGCTGGAAGCCTTCGTCGGCCAGCATTACACCGAAAATCCCATGCCGCCCATCCTGGTCTGTTCGCATGCCTTGCCGGACGACGAGCTGATCGCCCTGCTGGCGGAGCAGGCGGGCAAGCGCAGCCGGGTGCTGACCCGGCCCCAGGGGGTACGCCGTTCCTGGCTGGAGCAGGCCGTCCGCAACGCCGAAATGGCGCTGGCGCGGGCGCTGACCGAATCCGGCGCGCGCGCCGCCCGCACCCTGGCCCTGGCCGAAACGCTGGAGCTGGAGACCGACGAAGCCGCCCTGGACAGCCTGCGCATCGAATGTTTCGACATCAGCCATACGGCGGGCGAAGCCACGCAAGCGTCCTGCGTGGTGTTCGAACACCACGAAATGCAGCCTTCGCTGTACCGGCGCTACAACATCGCCGGCATCACGCCGGGCGACGACTACGCGGCCATGCGGCAGGTGCTGACGCGCCGCTTCGCCAAGGTGGCCGACGGCGAGGCGCCGCTGCCCGGACTGGTGCTGATCGACGGCGGCAAGGGTCAGGTGGAGATCGCCCGGCAGGTGTTCGCCGAGCTGGGTCTGGATGTGCATGTCCTGGTGGGCGTGGCCAAGGGCGAGGGCCGCAAGGTCGGCCTGGAGACCTTGGTGTTTGCCGATGAGCGCGCGCCCGTCGCCCTGGGGCCGGAGTCGGCCGCCTTGATGCTGATCGCCCAGATCCGCGACGAGGCGCACCGCTTCGCGATCACCGGCATGCGTGCCCGGCGGGCCAAGGCCCGCAACGTCTCGCGCCTGGAGGAAATCGAAGGCGTCGGCGCCCGGCGCCGCCAACGCCTGCTGGCGCGGTTCGGCGGGTTTTCGGGGGTATCGCGGGCCAGTATCGAGGATCTGGCGTCGGTGGACGGCATCTCGCAGGAACTGGCCGAACGCATCTACGACGCCTTGCACTGACGGGCCATTCCGGTGCCGAAACCGGCACCGGCCCCAATCATGACAGCCCGGAGCCGCCGGCTGATGTAGCATACGCGTCATCATGCCTATCAACGTTCCCATCATTCTGACGTGGCTGCGTATCGCCATGATCCCGCTGGTCGTCGGGCTTTTCTATCTGCCATCCAGCTGGCTGGCGGAGCCCAACCGGGATATGTTGGCCGCCTCGGCCTTCGTCATCGCCGCGCTGACGGACTGGTTCGACGGCTGGCTGGCCCGCAAATGGAACCAGACATCGGCCTTCGGCGCCTTCCTGGACCCGGTGGCGGACAAGCTGATGGTCAGCGCCGCGCTGATCGTGCTGCTGGACCTGGGGCGGGTCGATGCCTTCATATCGCTGATCATCATCGGCCGCGAAATCACGATTTCCGCGCTGCGCGAGTGGATGGCGAAGATCGGCGCCAGCGCCAGCGTCGCGGTACACCGCCTCGGCAAATTCAAGACCGCGGCGCAAATGGTGGCCATTCCCTGCCTGCTGTACTACCAGCCCGTCCATGGCATCAGCACGCGGGTATTGGGCAATATCCTGATCCTGGTCGCCGCCATCCTCACGGTATGGTCGATGCTGTACTACCTGCAGCGGGCGTGGCCCGCCATCCGCGAAAAAAGCCTATGACCATCCGTTCCATTTCCGCGATTCCGCTGTCCATGCCGTTTGAAATCGGCGGTCCCAAGCCGATGCTGGCGGGCAAACCGCGGGAAATGGAGATGCTGCTTATCCGTGTCGAGACGGATCGAGGGCTGGTGGGGTGGGGCGAGGCCTTCGGTTTTGCCGTGTGGCCGGCCACCAAGGCCGCCATCGAAGCGCTGGTGTCGCCCATGGCCGTGGGCCGGGACGAGAGCGATATCCCCGGCATCATGAACGATCTGACGCGCAAGTTCCATTTGTTGGGCCGTTCCGGTCCGGTCATGTATGCGCTGTCGGGGCTGGATATCGCCCTCTGGGACCTGGCAGGCAAGGCGGCCGGCAAGCCGGTGGCGGACTTGCTGGGCGGACGGCGGCGCGGCAGCGTGCCTGCCTATGCCAGCCTGATGCGCTATACCGATCCCGATGTCGTGGCGCGCAATGCTGCGCGCGCCGCGGCGGAAGGCTACGCCACGATCAAGCTGCACGAGATCGGCGTGGAGCAGGTCCGGCGCGCCCGGGAGGCGATAGGCCCCGGCGTCAGGCTGACGGTCGACACCAACTGCCCCTGGACCGCGGACGAGGCAATTTCCATGGCTCGCCAGATGCGCGACCTGGATCTGCACTGGCTGGAAGAGCCGGTGTTCCCGCCGGAGGACCATGCCAGCCTGGCGCGCGTGCGCCGCGAGGCGCCGGTGCCGACCGCGGCCGGTGAAAACGCCGCCGGCTACCTGGAATTCCAGGCCATGTTCGAGGCGGGCGCCGTCGACTATGCCCAGCCCAGCGCCACCAAAGTGGGCGGCATTTCCGAGCTGATGCGCATCGCCCGGCTGGCACGCGAGCATGGCGTCGCCCTGGCGCCGCATTCCCCCTATGTGGGTCCGGGCCTGCTGGCGACCATACACGTGCTGGCGGCGCTGGAAGAAGAGATCGAACTGGAATATTGCTACTGCACGATAGACGACAACCCGCTGGGCGACGCGGTGCTGGCGTCGCGCGCGCGCGTGGCCGTGCCGTCGGGCCCCGGCCTGGGGCGCGATCCGGACATGAGCGTGGTGGAGAAGTGCGCGGTACGCTGACGGGTGCCACGCTTTACCTGTCGGGGACATGAACGCGGGCGTTATCGCCGCGGGCCCGTGGCGGGACGGCGATACGCACTGTCCGCCAGCTGGACATCCGACGCCGGCCATCTTGCGCGAAACCATGCCAAGCCCCAACACTTGGCGGACAAGAAATCAAACACGCCGTCAGGAGACATCATGGCATCGATCAAGTGGGCCAGGCTTTGCGTGCCGGCCGTTTTGTCCATTCTATTCATGGCCTTCGCGCCGGCGGGCACGGCCCTCGCGCAGGGCAGCTATGTGCGCCTGGTGGTGGCCTTCCCCGCCGGCGGGCCTTCCGACCTGATGGCGCGCGTGATCAGCGAGCAACTGGGCAAGGAACTGAAGCAGAACGTGGTGGTCGAGAATCGTCCCGGCGGCAACGGCGCCGTCGCCGCGCAATATGTGCTGCATGAGCCGGCCGACGGCAAGACACTGTGGATCACCACGGCGGGCGCGATCACCATCAATCCCTCGCTATATCGCAAGCTCGCCTACAAGGTGCAGGATTTCGCGCCGGTGTCGCTGGTCGTGAATACCCCTGAAATGCTGGTGGTCAACCCCAAGAACCCGGCGCGGGACGCGAAGGAGTTCGTCGCCAATGCGCGCAAGGGCGGCCAGGTCAATTTCGCGTCGTCGGGCATCGGCAGCATGCCGCACATGGCCATCGCCCTGTTGACGGAAAAAACCAAGGTTGCCTTCCTGCACGTGCCCGAGAAGGGCGCCGCACCCGCGATTTCGGACCTGATGGGTGGCCATGTGGACGCTTTCGTCGGCGATGTCCCCGGCATCCAGGCGCTGGTCAAGTCGGGCGGCTTGAAGGGGCTGGCCATCGCCGCGCAGAAACGCAGCGCGCTGTTTCCGGATATCCCGACCTTCGAGGAACAGGGCATCCCGGGCATGGACCTGTTGAACAACTGGAGCGGCATCTACGTATCCGCCAAGACGCCGCCGGCGACCGTCGAACAGATCAACCAGGCCATACGCCGCACGCTGGCCGATCCTGCCGTCTCGGGCAAGCTGCGCGAACTCGGCGTGGAGCCGCAGGCTACCAGTCCCGCGGAGCTCGCGTCGCTGGCCGATCGCGATAGCGCCGTATGGGCGCGCATCATCAAGTCGAACAATATCCAGCCTGAATAAGCCGGGCCTCGCCTCGTGGATGCCACGGCAGTGCGTGGCGTCCGCGTATGCAACGGCTGGGGGCGCCATGGCTTGCGTGCGCCGTGTCTGGGACGCGCCCGCCGATGCCGGCCGCGTTTTCGTCCTGGCGGCTTCCTGCTATTGGCGGGCGGTGCGTGCCTGGACGTCGGGCGCCGGCCAATCGGGCGTCGCGCGCCACGGATTGATATCCAGGCCGCCGCGCCGGGTGTAGCGTGCATACACCAGCAGGCTCGATGGGCGGCAAATCGCCATCAGGTCCGTATAGATCCGTTCCACGCAGTGCTCGTGGAATTCGGCATGCTCCCGGAACGAAACGATGTACGCCAGCAGCGCGGCGCGGTCCAGCCTGGGGCCGCGATAGCGTATCTGTACACTGCCCCAGTCCGGCTGGCCCGTGACCGGGCAGTTGGATTTCAACAGGTCGGAGGTCAGGGTTTCCTCGACCGCGTCGGCGTCCGTCGCGCAGCGCAACAGCCCCGGTGCCGGTGTGTAGGCCTCGACGTCGATATCCAGGTCGTCCAGCGATTCGCCCGTCAAGTCGGCAAGGCGTTCGTCGCGGAAGCCGGCAGGCGGTATCAGTTCCACCCGCACGGGACCGCCGGCCGCGGCGCTGAGGTCGCGTTCGACGCACGCGGCATAGGCGGCCGGATCCGCCATGCGCGTCTGGTTAAGAGAGTTCAGGTACAGCTTGAACGACTTCGATTCGATGATGCGAGGCGTATCGGCGGGCACCGTGAATCGGCCGATGGCGATCTGCGGCTTGCCGCGCGGATTCAGCCAGGATAGCTCGTAGGCGTTCCATACGTCGGCGCCATGAAATGGCAAGGTCGTCCCGACACCTAGCGTCGCGCGGTTGGGGGCGCGGTCGATCGGGAATAGCAGGCCCGCATCGTACTGGCTGGGATAGGGGATGTCGTGCCCCAGGGGGGCGTGCTCGAGAGTCATGGATGGGCAGTGCGGCGATGCGTAAACAGGCCATTTTAAGCCGGCGACACGAATGCCGCCGTATCGCGCGCCCTCCATGCCGGGGCGCCGGACGCGCCTATCGATTGCCGGACGGCGGCCGCGGATGACGCGGGGTCGGGCCTGGCGGTGTAGCGCACGGCGGGCCATCGTGCCCTGTGTGATCATTGTTTTGTCTCCTCGAAGTGATATGTCGAAAAAGACGACGCGAGAAGCGCGATGGAGCTTCCGAGGGCGCTTCCCCGGGGAACCGTTCCGCGCGGGATTCGGCGAAAACCAGCGGAAATTCCAGGGTTTCGTGGTGACTTTCGCCTGTTCCCGGCGGTTTTGGCGATATCGCGGCGGACTGTCCGGAACCTTCTCCGCTGGTCCGGTGCATCGGGTATCGCGGTCTTCGGGAGGCGCGCATCGTGCGCGGTGGCGCCTTTCCGTCACCGCGCACGGGTAGAATCCCTGCAATTGAATTCGACGAGGAACGGCGTGGATCCGATCATTTCCGTCAGGGGCCTGTCCAAGACATACAAGTCTGGATTCCAGGCATTGAAGAACGTCGATCTCGATATCCAACGTGGCGAAATTTTCGCGCTGCTGGGACCGAACGGCGCGGGCAAGACAACGCTGATCAGCATCATCTGCGGCATCGTCAATCCTACCCAGGGTACCGTCCTGGCGGACGGGCACGACATCATCCGGGACTTTCGCGCGGCGCGAGCCAGTATCGGCCTGGTACCGCAAGAGTTGAACACCGACGCTTTCGAAAGCGTGTGGAGCACGGTCAGCTTCAGTCGCGGCCTGTTCGGCAAACCCGCAGACCCGGCCCATATCGAGCGCGTCCTGCGCGACCTGTCGCTGTGGGAAAAGAAGGACACGCGCATCATGGCGTTGTCGGGCGGCATGAAGCGCCGGGTCATGATCGCCAAGGCCCTGTCGCACGAACCGCGTATCCTGTTTCTCGACGAACCCACCGCGGGCGTCGACGTCGAGCTGCGCCGGGGGATGTGGGAAATGGTGCGGCGTTTGCGCGAGCAAGGGGTCACCATCATCCTGACCACGCATTACATCGAGGAAGCCCAGGAGATGGCGGACCGCGTGGGCGTGATCCGCCAGGGCGAGATCATCCTTGTCGAGGAAAAGAACGCCCTGATGAAAAAACTGGGCAAGCGCCAGTTGACGCTGACCTTGAAAGCGCCGCTGGCCGCCTTGCCGGACACGCTTGGCGCGTACCAGCTGGACGTGGCCGCGGAGGGGCACGAATTGGTCTACACCTACGATAACCAGGCCGGAACGGCCGATATCGCGGCGCTGCTGCGCAAGCTCGACGAGGCCGGTATCGAATTCACCGACCTGCGCACCTCCGAGAGCTCGCTGGAGGAAATCTTCGTCAGCCTCGTCCAGGGATGAAGGGCCAGCTTATGAATATCTATGCCATCCGCGCCATCTACCTGTTCGAAATGCATCGCATGTGGCGCACCCTGATGCAAAGCGTGGCCTCGCCGGTGATCTCGACGTCACTGTATTTCGTGGTGTTCGGGTCCGCCATCGGGTCGCACATGGTCAATATCGACGGCGTCAGCTATGGTGCCTTCATCGTGCCGGGCATGATCATGCTGGCGCTGTTGACGCAAAGCATCTCCAACGCGTCGTTCGGCATTTACATGCCGCGCTTTACCGGCACCATCTACGAAATCCACTCGGCGCCGATTTCCTATGTGGAAATCGTCATCGGCTACGTCGGCGCGGCCGCCTCCAAGTCCATTATCCTGGGCATCATCATGCTGATCACGGCGCGGATATTCGTGCCGTTCGGCGTCGCGCATCCCCTGTGGATGATCGGATTCCTGATACTGACGTCGATCACTTTCAGCCTGTTCGGCTTCATCATCGGCATTTGGGCGGACGGTTTCGAGAAATTGCAGGTGATCCCGCTGATGGTGGTGACGCCGCTGACCTTCCTGGGCGGCAGCTTCTATTCCATCAATATGCTGCCGGACTTCTGGCGCGCGGTGACGTTGTTCAATCCCGTCGTTTACCTGGTCAGCGGCTTTCGATGGAGCTTTTTCGGCGTGGCGGACGTCCACGTCGGCGTCAGCCTGGGCATGACGATGGTGTTCCTGGTGGCGTGCATGGCGGGCGTGCGCTGGATATTCAAGACCGGTTATCGCCTGAAAACGTGATCTTGCGCGGGTATTCAGGACCGGCCATTGCCCGAGACCTGATCCCGCGCGGCGGCGCCAATCGTCCTCTACGAATTTTCTGCTGGGGGCGACAGTCCCCCTTGAAGTAATTTGCCGGTCCATCTTTCCGGTCGGCCCGCAAATCTCCATGCCTTACGCATCCGCATCACCTTTCCGCAGTCCGCTGGACGCGAGTCTGCAGTTTCTCGAAGCGCAGCGATACGAAGCCCGCGTCAACACGCTTTGCCTGTTCTCCAACCTGACCGTCACCGGGTCCTACATCGGTGATGCCGCGAAGCTGCTGATCACCGGGGCCACCCGGGCCCTGGATCACGCCGGCGGCATGTCGGCGGTGCTGGCCTCGCTTAGGGATACCTCCGCCAAGGGTTATAGCAACTGGGCCGCCTGTCGGGCGGAGACTCTGACCAAAGGCGCCGCCGGTACCGGCAATGCGGACGCGAAGCGTCTGCCCAGCATCGTGGCCGGCGAGGTGGCACGGATCTGGCAAATGGTGAGGGACTTTCTTTGCGAGGTGGCGGGCTCCGTGAACCAGGCGTTACGCGCGTTTATCCGGGACAGCTTCGACAAGCCGGACGTTCTGATCACCCAGATCGTGACGGCCATTCTGGCCATCGTGGCGCAACCGGCCTTCCAGGCCTACTCCGCGGTCACCGCGATCAAGGACGGCATCCTGGAACTGTTCGACATGGGCATCCGGACGCTGGTCAGCAGCCTGCAAGCCCGTAGCGTCCGTATCCGCAAGGGGTTCGCGCAGGCGCTCGTCGACGGCGTCTGGGCAGGTGCCGCCATGCGTGCGGGCAACGGCCTGGCCAATATCGGCATAGGTTTGCTGACCTTGCCGCTTAGCGCGATGCCGGCCGCCGGTCCCGTCGCCAAGGCGGTGTTGACCATGGTGCAGTGCGCGGCGTTCCTGTTCTTCCGTCTGTACGAATCGTGCATGCTCGAGAAGCTCGCGGGGCAAGCGCGTCATCATTTGCAAACGGGCGGCTATATGCGCTACGGGCGCTTTACGCCCGGGGCGGAATGCAGCAATGCGCTCACGCACGATACCGAGGCCTTCTATCGCTGGTTCCGGCCATATGCCGTATGCGTGCCCGCGGTTTCCGCGCTGGTGCTGGCCAGCCGCATTTGCGGCAACCGGGATCTGTATCTGGAACTCTGCGGCGATGACGGCCAGCCGGTTGCTCCGCAGGTCTATGCGGCCGGCGTGGACCACCTCGGCCAGCTCGTGCATGTCGCCGAAGTCTATCTGAAGAATTCCGGCTTGACGTTCGATTTCGGCGGCACGTGGCTGACAGGCCATATGACCAAAATCATGAATCCCTCGCGTCGCGTCGGACCGCCGGCGGATAAGTTCGCCAGCATGCCGGAGGCGGTCCGACGGGCCTATACCGCGCGCGACCGGGCGACGGTGGCGCGCGGGGTGTGGAGCGGCATTGGCCACAGCTACGCCCAGGCGTTCGACCGGTGGCGCGGCAAGTAAGAACGCCGGGGCGTGGACGGATGCGTCCTTACACCGAGGGGACCGCTTCCTTTTCAAGCGCCACGTCCAGCGCGTCCTCCACGCGGTCCAGCAGGACGAACTTCAGCTTGTCGCGCGCTTCCTTGGGGACGTCCTCCAGGTCCTTTTCGTTGCGTCGCGGCAGCATGACGGTGGTGATACCGGCGCGCAGGGCGGCCAGCGTCTTTTCCTTGACGCCACCGATCGGCAGCACCAGCCCGCGCAGGCTGACCTCGCCCGTCATGGCCACGTCCGACCGCACCGGCGTGCCCTTGAGCAACGACGCCAGCGCCACGAACATCGCCACCCCGGCGCTGGGGCCGTCCTTGGGCGTCGCGCCCGCCGGCACGTGCACGTGGATGTCCACCTTCTCGAGCGAGTCGCCGCTCCAGGTCTTGGCCAGCGTCAGCGCCGCCTGCGCCGATTCCTTCATGACGTCGCCCAACTGCCCCGTCAGGATCAGCCTGCCGCCGCCCGGAACCTTGCTGGCTTCGATGAACAGGATGTCCCCGCCGACCGGCGTCCACGCCAGGCCGGTCGCCACGCCCGGCACGCTGGTCCGTAATGCGACTTCGTTCTCGAAGCGACGCGGGCCGAGTGGCTCGGCCAGATCGCCGGCATCGATGCGTACCGACTCCTGGCGTCCTTCGGCGATCTGCATGGCGGCGTGCCGCAGCACGGAGCCGATCTCGCGCTCCAGGTTGCGGACGCCCGCTTCGCGTGTGTAGTCCTCCACGATGGCCTTGAGCGCCGTATCGGTGATTTCGGCCTGTTCGGGCCGCAGGCCGTTGGCCTCGAGCTGGCGGCGCACCAGGTAGCGCCGCGCGATCTGGATCTTTTCTTCCTCGGTGTAGCCCGGCAGCTGGATGATCTCCATGCGGTCGCGCAGCGGGCCGGGAATGGTGTCCAGCACGTTGGCGGTGCAGATGAACATCACGTGCGAGAGATCGAAATCGACGCCCAGGTAGTTGTCGCGGAACTTGTGGTTCTGCTCCGGATCCAGGACTTCGAGCAAGGCGCTGCCCGGATCGCCATGAAAGCCACCGGCGCCCAGCTTGTCGATTTCGTCCAGCATCATCACGACCTTGTTCGTGCCGGCGCGCCGCATCGCCTGGATGATATTGCCCGGCAGGGCGCCCAGGTAGGTGCGGCGGTGGCCACGGATTTCCGCCTCGTCATGCACGCCGCCCAGCGCCACGCGCTGGAACACCCGTCCCGTCGCGCGGGCGATGGACTGCCCGAGCGAGGTTTTGCCCACGCCCGGAGGCCCCGCGAAACACAGCACGGGACTCTTGCCCTGCGGATTCAGTTTGCGCACCGCCAGGTATTCCAGGATGCGCCGCTTGATTTTCTCCAGCCCGAAGTGATCCTCGTCCAGGATGCGGCGCGCCTCCGCGATATCGATGGGCGGCTGCGCTTCCTGCTTCCATGGCAGTTCGGTCAGCCATTCCAGGTAGGTGCGCAGCATGGCGTATTCGCCGCCGCCTTCGCTCATGCGCTGCAGGCGCTTGAGTTCCTTGCGGGCGTGCGAGAGCACGTCCTCCGGCATGCCGGCGCTGTCGATGGCGTTCTTCAGCTCTTCGACTTCGGCGGCCGTATCGTCGCCTTCGCCCAATTCCTTCTGGATCTGGCGCAGCTGTTCGCGCAGCACGTGCTCGCGTTGCCGTTCGTCGAACTGGGCGCGCGTCTTTTCGCCGATCTCGCGGCTGAGCTTCAGCACATTCACGCGCGCGGACAGCAGTTCGATGACTTTATCCAGGCGGCGTCCGAGGTCGAAGGTTTCCAGGATGTCCTGCTTTTCCTCCGCCTTGACGTCGATCAGGTTGGCGACCATGTCGGCCAGGGTGGCGGGCGAGGTAATGCCCTGCACCACGCCGGCCAGCTCGTCCGGAACATGGGGCAGCAGGCCGATCGCCGTTACGGCCTGTTCCTTCAGTTGGAGAAAACGGGCCTCGATCTGCGGGTCCGTGGCTTCCACCGGTTCGACCATGGCCACGCGCGCCACCATATAGGGCCAGCCCTCCAGGAATTCGAGGACGCGAAAGCGCGACTGGCCCTGTACGACGATGTGGTGAGAGTCGTCCTGCCCGGTGATGTAGCGGACGATCGGTCCCTGCGTGCCGACCCAATAGAGGTCGGACGGCCCGACTTCGGTTTTGCTGGCGTCGCGCTGCAGCAGGAATCCCACCGGCAGCTCCGTCTTGACGGCCTCCTGCGCGGCGGCGACCGATCCGGGGCGCCGCACGGTGACCGGCGACAACACGCCAGGGAACAGGACCGTATCCCGCATGGGGATGAGGATCATCGCATCCTGCGGCAGCGGTTTGGTTGTGCGTGGTTCCTGGTCGCCGGTGGACGCGGCAGCGCCGCCCGCGCGCGCCCGGTCATCGTCGGTGCGCACTTGCATCGTGGGCCAAAGCTTCATGGCGTTTCCTTTCTTTTCCTGAACGTCAATACGAGGCAACCATCCGACATCTCGGGCGTGCTGGGCTCGAGCGCGGCAAGCGGCAGGATGATCCGGCGTTCGAATCGTCCATACGGAATTTCCATCCGATGGATATGCGCGGCGCGCGATGCCGGCAAGCGCCGGATGCCGGACACCGTTACGCCGTCGGCCTGAAAGCGCACGGCGACCGCGGACGAGGGGACTCCCGGCAATGCGATATGCACGATGACGGCTTCCGCCGTCTCGACCACATCGATGGGAGGCTCCCAGACTTGCGGATCCGCCGCGCACGCACGAAAGAATTGCCGCTGCAGGCGCTCGGCCTGTTCCAGCATGGAGAGGGCGTCACCCCACATCCAGGACGTCAAATCGCGTGATCTCATGGTGTTTTGCCTGCGAGGTATGTCGGCTAAATGGCGACGTCCTTCAACGTTTCAAGGGCGCTGTTCGACGGACGACGGCAAGGACGCCCGCCGCATATAGCGTACCCCCGGCGGCGCGATGCATGAAGGGGCCCGGCGCGGGCGTGCCTCCCGCCTGGAAAACCGGTCCGCGCGGGGCGTTATCGGGGGCCGGGCCCGGAGGGCCATGGGCTCGGTGCCCGTACTGCGAGGTACGGCACGGAGGGCGGCTGGCCGGTAAAAGGCGGGCGGTGGTGGCCGTTACGTGGCCTGTGGGGACCGCTGCCGGCGCAGGGTATGAAAGAGGATCACGGCGACGGGGACGGCGAGGGCCGCCCAGGATGCCCAATGCCAGGCTTCGCTGCCCAATAAGGCGGCCAGCAGGCCGAAGACGGTCAGCAGCAGCAGGATCGACGGCGTCCGCCACACGAACCAGAATTTACGCGAACCGGTCATGAGGAAGATTCCTTCGAAAGTGGGGTTGGGTCGATTTTATAATAAGAATCGTTATTGTTTGCTGATTATCCTTCCGCGGTTGTTCCCGGATCATGGCCCGGAAGGCGAAAGGATCCGTGCCGCGCCGCATTCGGTTCAGGAGCCTGGGCGGCCGGTTTATTCGTCAGGATGGCGGCGCCAGAAGAACCAGACCAGCGCGAATAGCCCGCCGACCCCCAGCAGCGCCACCGCGACCAGATACACCGGCCGGGCGCGCGTCGCCATTTCCTGGTAGACGCGGGTGGCGGCCGCGGTCGCGTCCGATGGCAGGGGCCGGGGGTCCACGCCGTAGGCGAAGGCCAACAAGGCGCCCCCCAATAGCAACACGAACAAAGCGCTCCATCCCAACTGCGGGATGCGCGGCCCGCGCACCCGCGCGGCGGCCTTGGCCCGTGAGGCGGCCGCCGTTCGCGCCTTGCGCGCCGTGGATTTGCCGTCCCGGTCGGCGGCGCGTTCCGTCTTGCGGTCCGCCTTGGCCGCGGCTTGCTGCTTGGCCACGGCGGGATCGCGGGGCGGGCGGACCATCCAGCCGCGCAGGCCGGCCAGGCAGCCGAAGCCGGCCAGCGCACCGAAGATCGCCGCCGGCGACAGCGTGTTGCCGCCGGCCAGCCAATGCGCCGTGCCGCCCACCAGGGACGACGTCCCCAAGGCATCGTAAAGCCGATGGCCCAGCCACACTATCGAGGCCAGGGCGCCCACGACGACCGCCGCGACGCAGGCCGCGCCCGCGATGTTGCCTTTGTCTTCTTCCTCGAACGCCACGACGGCGATGCCGACGAGGCGTATGCACAGCAAGGTGGCGGCAATTAGTACCGCCACCACGATCCAGGACAGGGAGAAACCGTAGAGAAAGCGAGCCAGAACCAGGGCCATGAGCAAACGCGTAAAGGGGTTAGCGCGCCGGCAGCGCGCGTGCCGGATCGACAGGCTTGCCGTTCTGGCGCAGTTCGAAGTACAGCTCAACCTGTTTGCTGTCGCTATTGCCCATCTCGGCGATTTTCTGGCCTTGCGCCACCCGCTGCCCCTGCTTGACCAGCAGCGTCCGGTTGTGTGCGTAGATGGTCAGGAAACCGGAGGTGTGCCGGATGATGACCAGATTGCCGTAGCCGCGCAAGCCGTTGCTGGCATAGGCGACCGAGCCGGCCGCCGCGGCGATGACCGGCGTGCCGGCGGTGTTGACGATGCGCAGGCCGTTCGAAGAGGAACCGTTGAATCGCTGCGCCACCGTGCCGGGCGCGGGCCACACCAGGGTGATGCCGCGCAGCGGCGACGTGTCGGCGGGCTTCGCGGTATGGGCTTTTTCGCCGCCGGCCCTGCCATTGCGCGAGCCGGCCTTGGATGACGATGCCGCCGCGGCGCTACCGCCCGGCGGCACCACGCGCAGTACCTGGCCCACATCGATGCGGTTGGCGCTTTCCAGGCTATTCCAACGCATCAGGTCGGCGACGCTTCGGCGATGTTCGCGCGCGATTTGCGTCAGGGTATCGCCCGATTTGACGCGATAGTAGCCCGGTCCTACGGGGGCGGAGGCGCATGCCGAGAGCAATACGGCGAAGGCGGCGGCGCAGGCGATACGCCGCGCACGCACGGCGTATCCGGTTCCGGCACGGCCGGGAAGAGACTTGGATGTATATGGCGATATGACTGGCACTGGCAAAACGCGTTTCGGGGGGCTTCTTGCGCGGGGACGCCACGATGGCGTCCCCGCGAAGGGTACCAAGAAACGCCGCCCGGTGCGCGGCGGTGCCGGAAAGGCACATAGGAGCCCTGGCGCGCGCGGCGGTTGCCCTGGCGCCGGGAAAGCGCTCGCTTAGCCGATCTGGACCGGAACGAACAACTTGCCGTCGCCGCGCTGGACCAGCAGGGCGGCGGTCTTGCCCGCCTTGGCCACGGCGTTGCGGACTTCGCCGACGCTGCGCGTCGGTATGCCGTTGACCGACAGGATGATGTCGCCGGCCTGGATTCCGGCCTTGGCGGCGGCACCGTCCGCCTGTTCGACCAGCAGCCCTTGCGTGCCTGCCTGTTCCTGCTCGTCGGGCGTCAGCGGCCGCAGCGCCAGCCCCAGCTTGGCATGCTGGCCGCTCTGCGGGGCATCGGAGGCGACGGCGTCCTGCTTGCCATAGGTGCCCAGGGTGGCCATCACCTGTTCGGGCTTGCCGTTGCGCCAGACGTCCAGCTTGACGCGCTGGCCGGGGTCTTGCAGCGTGATGACCGACGACAGATCGCCGGAAGAGACGATCGGACGGCCGTCGATGGCGCGGATGATGTCGCCGGACTTCAGGCCGGCCTTGTCGGCGGCGCTGCCTTTTTCCACGCTGGCGACCAGGGCACCGGTCGGGCTGTCCAGCTTGAAGGAGTTCGCCAGCTCCTGGTTCACCTCCTGGACCGTTACGCCCAGCATGGCGTGGCGCACCTTGCCGTGGGCGACGATTTCATCCTTGATCTTGGTCGCCACATCGATGGGGATCGCGAACGACAGGCCCTGGTAGCCGCCGGTGCGGGTGTAGATCTGCGAGTTGATGCCGACCACTTCGCCGCGCGCATTGAACAGCGGTCCGCCGGAGTTGCCGGGGTTGACCGCCACGTCGGTCTGGATGAAGGGCACGGAGGTGTCGTCGGGCAGCGAACGGCCCTTGGCGCTGACGATGCCCGCGGTCGCGGTGTTTTCCAGGCCATAGGGCGAACCGATGGCCAGCACCCAGTCGCCGACGTTCAGGTCCTGGACATTGCCCAGGCGCACCACCGGCAGGTTCGACGCATCGATCTTGATGACGGCCACGTCGGTTACCGGGTCGCTACCCAGGACCTTGGCACGGAATTCGCGGCGATCGGTCAGCTTGACGGTGACTTCGTCGGCGCCCTGCACCACGTGGGCATTGGTCAGGATCAGGCCGTCGTGGCTGACGATGAAGCCCGAGCCTTCACCGCGGATCGGCACTTCGCGGGTTCCGGGGCCCATCTGGCCGGGCATGCCGGGAAAGCCGGGCATGCCGCCGAAAAATTGCGCGAAAGGATCCTGCTGGAGGGCTACTTTCTTGGTGCCCGACACACTGATGTTCACCACGGCGGGGCCGAACTCGCGGGTGATCTGGGCGAAATTCGGCACGGACATCGGGCTCGCGAGAGGCTGGACCTGCTGGGTCATGGCGGGCGGCGCGGTCTCCGCGTGGGAGGCCGTGCCGAGGATGGCGGTGGCGGCGGTCGCGCCGATGACGCCGGCGGCAACCAGCGACATTGTCAGGCGGGTGGGCGAGAAAGATTTGAGTTTCATGTCGGGTCCTTGAGCGCTAGTCCAGTGAGCACTGGTGTTTGAACACGGCGCTATGTTCGGACCCGAGACTTAGGCGAAACTTAAGGGAAAGCGCACCCGGACGCGCAGGCCGCCCAGCCGGGGCGCGTCCTCCAGGAAAATCGTCGCGTCGTGGCGGCGCGCCACGGCCTCGACGATGGACAGTCCCAGGCCGCTGCCTACCGCGTCATGGTTCTGCGCGCGATAGAAGCGGTCGAACACCCGTTCGCGCTCGGCGGGGGGAATGCCCGGCCCGCTGTCGTCGACGATCAAGGTCACGGCCTCGCCATAGGTTTCGATGCAGACGTCGATGCGCCCTTCGGCGGGCGTATATTTGATGGCGTTGTCGAGCAGGTTGCGGGCCAGCAGCGCCAGCGCATCGGGGTCCGCGCGCACCCACGCTTCGGCTACGCCTTCCATGCCGACGTCCATGGCCTTGGCATTGGCCTCCGGCAGGATGTCCGAAATGGCCTGGCGCATCAGTTGCACGAGTTCCACCCGCCGGGGCGGCACCTGCGTCGCGGCGGCGTCGTGCCGCGCCATGGACAGCAGCTGTTCGATCAGGCGCGATGCGCGCTCGATGCCGGCGGCCAGGCGGTCGACGGCGATGCGGCGCGCCGCCTCGTCGCCGGGTCGCTGCAAGGCCTGCAATTGCAGGCGCAGCGCTGCCAGGGGCGAGCGCAGCTCATGCGCCGCGTCGCCGACGAAGCGCTTCTGTGCCGCGAAGGCCTGGCGGGTGCGGTCCAGCAGCAGGTTGAGTTCATGGACGAGAGGGCGGATCTCGTCGGGCAGGCCGGTTTCGCCTACGGGCGACAGGGCTTCGGGTTGCCGCTTGGCCAGTTCGTCGCGGGTGCGTCGCACGGGGCGCAGGGACGCCCCGACCACCCACCAGACCACGATCATCAGCAGGGGCGCGGCCGCGGCGATCGGCCCCACGCTGCGCAGCGCCAGAGCGCGTGCGGTCTTCTGGCGCACGGCCATGTCCTGGGCCACCTGCGTGACCTGGAACGGCGTGGCCATCGCATAGACGCGGTAGGTCGCGGTACCCGCCTTCACGGTGGAAAAACCGAGCATCACGGGATCGGGCAGCAGCTTGCCGGAGGCGGACTTGAACAGCCGCGCGCCGTCGGCGGTCCAGATCTGGATGATGAGGCTGTCCTCCGGCACCGAGCCCCCCGGCCCGGACGGCGCAGCGCTGAGCAGGCCGTCGCCCGCGGTCAGCGATGCCGCGGTGCGTTGCAGCTGGGCGTCGAAAATCTCGTCGGTCTGCTGGAGGATATTGCGATAGGCCACGATGCCCTGCACCAGAGCGGCCACAAAAATGGAGGCGAACAGAAAAAAAATCAGGCGCCCCCTGAGCGAGGAGCCAAGCGGAATCTTCATGTTTTGGGAATGACGTAGCCGACCCCGCGCACATTCTGGATGAAACGCTGGCCGAGTTTTTTGCGTAGCCCGTGAATATAGACCTCGACGGCGTTGCTGCTGATTTCTTCCTGCCAGCTATAGAGTTTTTCCTCCAGCTGGGCGCGCGACAGGATCATGCCTGGACGCGCGATCAAGGGTTCGAGCACGGCCCATTCGCGCGCGGTCAGCGTGACCGGTTCGCCATTGACGCGGGCGGAGCGGTCGTGCGGGTCGATGCTGACGCCGGCATGCTCGAAGACCGGCTCGGCACGGCCGGCGCTGCGCCGGATCAGCGCACGCATGCGCGCCAGCAGTTCGTCCATGTCATAAGGCTTGATGACGTAGTCGTCCGCGCCCGCATCCAGGCCCGCGATGCGATCGGCCACCGCGTCGCGTGCGGTCGCGATCAGGACGGGGGTACGGTTGCGTCGCGTCCGCAGGTCGCGCAACAGCGATAGTCCGTTGCCGTCCGGCAGCCCCAGGTCGAGCAGGACCAGGTCGTAGGGACCGGTGCGCAACGCCAGGTCGGCACCCTTGGCGTTTTTCTCCCAATCGACGGCATATTTTTCGGCGCGCAGCCCGTCGAAAACGCTTTCGCCGATCATCCTATCGTCTTCCACCAAAAGAATACGCATGCGTTTCTCCTTCAGCGGGGGTTGGAGCCTGACGCCCAACTTAAGTTCCGGCGGCGACAGGAACCGGCATGGCGTCTGCTCTCCTTTTGTAACTTCCCGAAGCGGCTTCTGGTTACACCCCTGGGCTATAACGTAACGGTCATATCCCGCTTCGCGCGGGGAAGAGCGAAATCAACGTGCAAAGCATTTCCATACCGGTCTCGAAAGACAATGTCGGTCGACACGCCTTGCTGTTCGACCTTGACGGCACGCTGGCGCCCATCGCCGCGACGCCGCAGCAGGCGCACGTTCCAGCCGAGACCCTCGACGTACTGGAGCGGTTGGGAAAGGTGACCGGCGGCGCTGTGGCGATTGTATCGGGGCGGCCGCTCGCGCAGATAGACGCATTGGTCCACCCGCTGGTGTTGCCCGCCGCGGGCCTGCATGGCGCGCAGTGGCGCGAGCCCGACGGTACCTTGCACGAAATGCCGGTCGATACCGCGGCGGTGGCGCGCATGGCCGAAAGTCTCGCGCACCTGGCGGATCGATGGCCCGGCACGCAGCTGGAGCACAAGGGTCTGTCGCTGGCATTCCACTATCGCAACGCCCCCGATCTGGAGCAGGAAGTCCGCATCGCGGCCGATATGGCGATGCAGCCGCATGCCGATCGCTTTGTCCTGCAGCCGGGCAAGATGGTGGTCGAGATCAAGCCACGGCACGCCAGCAAGGCCGCGGCCATCAGCCGTTTGATGGGGATGGCTCCCTTTGCCGGGCGCGTTCCCGTGTTCGCCGGCGATGACCTGACGGACGAAGCGGGGTTCCAGGCCGTCAAGGCCATCGGGGGGGTTACCATCAAGATAGGGGAAGGGGATAGCGTCGCCGACTGGCGCTTCCCCACGCCCGCCGCCTTGGCGGGCTGGCTCGCGCTGCTGTAAGTGCGCGCAAACACAGAAGATGGAGGTCGGCCATGAGCAGATTGATAGTCGTGTCGAACCGGGTCGCGCCCATCGCGGAAGGCAAGCCCACAGCCGGTGGGCTGGCGGTCGGCGTGTTCGACGCACTGAAGCAGACCGGCGGTATCTGGTTCGGGTGGAACGGCGATATCGCCGACGCGTCGACGCCGCCGGACATGGTGCACAAGGAGACGCGCGACAACATCACCTACGCCACCGTCGCCTTTTCGCGCGCCGATTACGACCTGTACTATCGTGGGTTTTCCAACGGCATGCTGTGGCCGGTCTTTCACTATCGGCCCGACCTGAGCCGCTATGATCGCCGCGAGTATGCGGGCTACTGCCGCGTCAATCACTGGCTGGTGGAACGCCTGAAGCCGCTGATCGAACCCGACGATATCCTTTGGGTGCACGACTATCACCTGCTGCCCTTCGCGCGAGCCTGCCGCCAGGCCGGCATCCAGAACCGCATCGGGTTTTTTCTGCACATTCCGTTTCCGGTCGAGCCCGTCATGGCCACAGTCCCGCCGCATCGGGAGCTGATGGAGGCCATGTGCGCCTACGATCTCGTGGGCTTCCAGACCGACGCCGATCGCCGGGCCTTCGTCGACTATGTGTCCCGGCGCCTGGGCGGTACCCGGCGCGGGGATCGCTACATCGATATCGGCGGCCACCGCATCGGTGCCGGGGTGTATCCGATCGGCATCTATCCCGACGAAATCCAGGAGCTATCGCTCAAGCACAACCGCTCGCGCCAGATCACGAATCTCAAGCAGGGTCTGCAGCAGCGCAGGCTGATGGTCAGTGTGGACCGGCTCGATTACAGCAAGGGTCTGGTCGAGCGGTTTACGGCCTTCGAGCGCCTGCTGGAAATGAAGCCGGCCCACCGCGGCCAGGTCACGTTCGTGCAGATCGCGCCGCCTTCGCGGTCGGACGTCGAACAATACCGCCAGATCCGGCGCCAGCTGGAGAGCGCCGCCGGCCGCATCAATGGACGCTGGTCGGACCTGGCGTGGACGCCGCTGCGCTACATCAACAAGTCCTACGACCGCGCGATGCTGATGTCGCTGTTCCGTGCGTCCCAGGTCGGCTATGTGACGCCGCTGCGCGACGGCATGAACCTGGTGGCCAAGGAATACGTCGCCGCGCAATCGTCGGACGACCCGGGCGTGCTGGTGCTGTCCGAGTTCGCCGGCGCCGCGGAGGAACTGGGCGACGGCGCGCTGCTGGTCAATCCCTATGATCCCGATGGCATGGCCGAAACGCTGGACCGTGCCCTGACCATGCCCCTGCCCGAGCGTAAGGCGCGCCATCGCGATATGCTGGCGAGGTTGACCGAGAACAACCTGTCGCGTTGGCGCGACCGTTTCCTGGACGACCTGCAAAGCGAAACGGTGGCACCGGAAGTGGTGGCCTAGCGTTGCGGCGCCGCCCATCCCACTGGGTGGATGGCAGGCGTCCGCGCCCGGCCTGGCGCGGAGCGGGGTTTTCCCATCGTATGTTTCAACGCCGATGCGCGGAAACCGTGTAGCGTTCCGAGCGGGCGCGAGCCATGGACTTGCGGACTTCGTTCACGGAATCCGCGAATTCGTCGATGAAATTGAATAGGCCCTCCATGGAATCCACGACGAAGGCGGCGGCCGGCATCGCCAGGCGGCGCTGGGCGAAGTGGGCGGTCGCGCGTGCACCGCGCTTCAGGGAAGCGGTGTCGGAAAGCGTGAAGGCAGAGGTGGAAAAACGGCGCGTACCCATGGTGCGACTCCTGTCGAAGGTAGAAAACTAGGCTCGGTGCAATCATGATAAACACCTATTTTGATGCGTCGCAACAAACATTTGGGCATGCGCCGCGCCACGGGAAAAATAAGCGTCAGCATGCCTTTCAGTGGTGCGCATGCCCCGGGAAATCCTCCGGAATGGTGCATTGCAATGTGGTCTTGCCGCAACGGTTGCGGCACTGAGGACCCCCGTCATGGACGACAACGCGGAATGGCTGGAGGCGGATGGGCGCGGGGGCTATGCCAGCGGGACCGCCAGCGGCTTGCGTACCCGCCGCTATCACGCTTTGCTGTTGTGCGCCACCGTTCCCCCGGCCGGCCGGAAAGTCCTGGTCAATGGCATCGAGGCCTGGGTCGAGGGCATCGACGGTCGCGAAGCCTTGACGCGGCAGCGTTATGCACCCGACCTTGTCGTCCCCGACGCAGCCGCGGCCGCGGTACTGGTGTCGTTCGATCTGCACCCCTGGCCCACGTGGCGGCTGAGGCTGCGGGACGGCCGCCTGGTGCGGATGTCGTGTTTCGTCGACAAGGCAAGCTCGCGTACGGTGCTGCGGTGGGACAGGGAGGGCGCTGGCGGTCCCTTGACCCTGAAGGTCCGGCCCCTGCTGTCGGGGCGCGATTACCACGCCCTGCATCATGAAAATCCCGCTTTCGATTTTTCCGCGGTGGTGGCAGGCGGATGCGTGCGCTGGCAACCCTATGGCGATGTGCCGGCCGTCGTGGCGCATACGAACGGCCGCTACGCCCACGAACCCGACTGGTATCGGAACTTCGTTTACGTCCGGGAGCGCGAGCGCGGCTTGGACGATACCGAGGACCTGGCCACGCCGGGCGTGTTTTCCTTCGACCTGGACGACGGCCCTGCCGTCATGATCCTGGCGGCCGGGCAGGGGGGCGGCGACGCCGCGGCCGGTGCCGCTACCGCCGATGCGGGGGCCGATGCCGATGATGCCGATGCCGGGGCACTCGCCGGACGTCTGGCCGCGCGAGAGGCCGCGCGGCGCGCCGCCTTTCCGGACCGGCTGCGGCGAGCCGCCGACGCCTATCTCGTGTCGCGCGCGCGGGGCCTGACGCTGGTGGCCGGCTATCCCTGGTTTACCGATTGGGGCCGCGATACCTTCATCGCCATGCGCGGGCTGCTGCTGGCGACGGGCCGGCTGGACGAGGCCTGCGCGATCCTGCTGGAATGGACCGGCTACATCTCCCAGGGCATGCTGCCGAACCGCTTCCCCGACGACGGCGGCGAACCGGCCTACAACTCGGTCGATGCTGCGCTGTGGTTCATCGTCGCCGCGCATGACTACCTGGCCACCGGGCATGCCGGCGACGCCGCGCGGACGCGCCTGCGCGGCGCTATCGATGCCATCGTCGCCGGCTACGCCGCGGGTACCCGGCATGGCATCGCCGCCGATGGGGACGGCTTGCTGCGCGCGGGATGCGCGGGGATGCAATTGACCTGGATGGACGCCAAGGTGGGCGACTGGGTGGTCACGCCGCGCATCGGCAAGCCGGTGGAAGTGCAGGCGCTATGGATCAACGCGCTGCGCATCGCCGGTGCCTGGGACGCCGCGAGCCGGGATCTGGAGCGGCGCGCCTCTGCCGCGTTCCTGCAGCGCTTTCCCAAGCCCGACGGCAGCGGCCTGTACGACGTCGTCGATGCGGAACACGAAGCCGGCGCCGTGGATGGCAGCATCCGCCCGAACCAGATATTCGCCGTGGGCGGCCTGCCGCACGCGGTCGTCGACGGATCTCTGGCGAGTGCCGTGGTGGCGCAGGTCGAGCGCGAACTGCTGACGCCATTGGGCCTGCGCACGCTCTCGCCCGGCGATCCGCGCTATATCGGCCGCTATCAGGGCGGGCCCATGCAGCGGGATGCCGCCTACCACCAGGGCACCGCCTGGCCCTGGCTGATGGGGCCCTTCCTGCAGGCATGGCTGCGCGTGCGCGCGCGGACCGGGATGCTGGATCGGGCCGCCGTGGACGATATGCGCGCCCGTCGGCTGGCGCCGCTGTATCGCCATCTGGACGAAGGCGGGCTGGATCATGTGTCGGAAATCGTCGACGGCGATGCGCCGCACCGCTGCGCGGGCGCGCCATTCCAGGCATGGTCGCTGGGCGAATTGCTGCGCATGGAAGCCATGCTGCGGGACGCCGTGCCGGGGGGCGCGCCGACGGAGTAAAGTCAATATTCACCTGTTCCAAGGATGTGCCATGTCGCCGCCGCGCGCCGCCCCTATATTTCAGACCGCAGAAGGCCGGCGTTTGGCCGAGGCCGAGTCCATTCCCTGGCGGCGCTGGGGGCCGTACCTGAGCGAGCGGCAATGGGGTACGGTGCGCGAGGACTATAGCGAGTTCGGCACGGCCTGGGATTATTTTCCCCACGATCACGCGCGCAGCAGGGCCTACCGCTGGGGCGAGGACGGCATCGCCGGCTACGGAGACGACCGCCTGCGCTGGTGCCTGTGCGTGGCCTTATGGAACGGCCGCGATCCCATCATCAAGGAGCGCCTGTTCGGCCTGACCAACGCCGAAGGCAACCATGGAGAAGATGTCAAGGAACTGTATTTCTACCAGGACTCCACCCCCACCCATTCCTACATGCGCATGATGTATCGGTATCCCATGGCGGCCTTTCCCTATGCCGACCTGGTGGCGGAAAATGCGCGCCGCGGTGTGGACCAGCCCGAATACGAACTTCTGGATACCGGTGTGCTGGACGACCAGCGCTATTTCGATGTGACGGTGGAATACGCGAAGCGCACGCCCGACGACATGGTCATGCGCGTCACCATCGAGAACCGCAGCGCGGAATATGCCACGTTGCACGTGATGCCCCAATTGTGGGCGCGCAACACGTGGTCGTGGGACGGCGTGTCGCCCAAGCCTTCGCTGCAGCGCGTCGCCGATGGCGCCGGGTCCGCGGTCCTGGCACGCCATCCGGCCCACGAGCCCATGATCGCGACGGTCTCCGCGCCGGGTCCGGTGCAATGGCTGTTCTGCGAGAACGAAACCAATGTCCGCCGCCTGTTCGGCAGCGAAGGGCCGGGTCCCTTCAAGGACGGCATCAATGATTACGTCGTGCACGGCATGGGGGATGCGGTGCGGCGCGACTCGGGCACCAAGGTCGCCGCGCATCGTATTGCGCGGTTGCCCCCCGGCGGACGGACCTCGATGGTCCTGCGCCTGCAGCCGCAGGCGCGGCGCGACGAATCGCCGCTGGATGCCGATGCGTTGATCGCGCAACGGCGCGCCGAGGCCGACGAGTTCTACGACTGCCTGCAGCAGGGCATAGAAGATGCGGACGCACGCCTGGTGCAGCGCCAGGCGCTGGCCGGGCTGTTGTGGTCCAAGCAGTACTACGAGTTCGACGTCACCCGCTGGCTGGACGGCGACCCGGCGCAGCCACCCCCGCCCGCGCGCCGGCGCCGCGGCCGCAACGCCGATTGGCGACACCTGTGCAATGGCGAGGTGGTCTCCATGCCGGACAAATGGGAGTATCCCTGGTATGCCTCCTGGGACCTGGCCTTTCAGGCGACGGGGCTGGCGCTGGTCGACCCGGTCTTCGCCAAGACGCAGCTCCTGCTGCTGGTGAAGGACCGATACCAGCATCCCAACGGGCAACTCCCCGCCTACGAGTGGGCTTTCGGCGACGGCAATCCGCCGGTGCACGCTTGGGCAACCTGGCGCGTATATGAAATCGACCGCACATGGAGCGGCGAGCCGGACCACGCCTTCCTGGAGCTGGTGTTCCACAAGCTGCTGCTGAACTTCGGCTGGTGGGTGAACCGCCGCGATGCCGATGGGCACAATATCTTCCAGGGTGGTTTCCTGGGCCTGGACAATATCGGCATTTTCGACCGCTCCGCGCCGCTGCCGACCGGTGGCCACATCGACCAGGCCGACGGCACCGCGTGGATGGCGGCCTATGCGCTGGACATGATGCGCATCGCTTTGGAATTGGCCACCGTCAACAAAAGCTATGTCGATATCGGCGTCAAGTTCTTCGAGCACTTCCTGTATATCGCCGAAGCCGTGAACAGCGGCGACGAATGCGAAACCGGCCTGTGGGACGAAGAGGACGAGTTTTTCTACGATGCGCTGCACTTGCCCGGCCAGGACAGCATGCCGATGCGGGTACGTTCGATCGTCGGGCTGATACCGCTGTTCGCGGTGCAGGTGCTGGAAGAGGGCGTCCATGGACGCGTGCCGGGATTCAAGGAACGGCTGCGCTGGTTCCTGCGCCATCGGCCCGATCTGGCCAAGCTGGTTTCGCGCTGGACCGAGCCGGGCAAAGGCAATTCCGCGCTGCTCTCGCTGTTGCGCGGACACCGCGTGAAGGCGCTGTTGCGGCGCGCGCTGGATGAAGGCGAATTCCTGTCCGACTACGGGATCCGCGCCCTGTCGCGGTATCACCGCGACGCGCCTTACGAATTCCATCACAACGGCGAGAGCTTCTGCATCCGCTATCTTCCCGGTGAATCGGATTCGCGGATATTCGGCGGCAACTCGAATTGGCGCGGGCCGATCTGGCTGCCCGTCAACTACCTGCTGATCGAATCGCTGTACGAATTCCAGCGCTACTACGGCGACGATTTCCGCGTGGAATATCCTACCGGTTCGGGGCGCCGGTATTCGCTGCGCGAGATCGCCGACCGGCTGGCCCAGCGTGTTACCCGCCTGTTCCTGAAGAACGCCGACGGCGAACGGCCGTCCATGATGGGGTATCCGCTGCTGCAGGCGGACCCGGCCTCGCGCGACCTGGTGCTGTTCCATGAATTCTTCCACGGCGACACCGGACGGGGCCTGGGTGCGTCGCACCAGACCGGCTGGACCGCGCTGGTCGCATTGCTGTTGCAGCCGCGCGCGGCTGCCGACAGCGGCATCGTGCCGGTAGTGGAACCGGAGGACGAAGACGCCGAGGCGGAAGCCGCCGCCGCGGTCGCCCGCGCGCGGGAGCAGGCGGTGAAGTAGAAGGCGCCGCGGGCGCGACTCCAGGAGATTCACACAATGAGCAATGACACCACGCCTCGGCGATTTCCGCTTGTGCCGCCGTCCTTCTTCGGGATCGTATTGGGGCTGGCCGGCCTGGGGGGCAATTGGCGGGCGGCGCATGCCGCCTGGTCCCTGCCCGGCTGGGTCGGGGAAGCGCTGTACGCCGCGGCGGCCGTCGTAGGGCTGGTCATCGGCCTGCTCTATCTCGTCAAATGGATAGTCGCGCCCGCGGTGGCCCGGGAAGAGGCCGCGCACGCCATCCAATGCTGCTTCATCGGACTGGCCGGGGTTGCGACCATGCTCGTCGCGCAGGGCGCGCTGCCGTATTCGCGGCCGGCAGCCTTTGTGCTGTTCATGCTCGGCGCCGGTTTTACGGCCGTATTCGCCCTGTGGCGCACCGGGTTGTTGTGGCGTGGCGGCCGCGATGCGGCCTCGACGACCCCGGTTCTCTACCTGCCCCTGGTGGCGGGTGGCTTCGTTACGGGTACTGTTGCGGCGTCGCTGGGGTGGCGCGAATTCGGCGAGCTTGCTTTCGGCGCGGGGTTCTTTACATGGCTGGCCGTCGAGTCGGTGTTGCTGCATCGCCTTTACACGGCGCCACCCCTGACCCCCGCATTGCGCCCGACCCTGGGGATCCAGCTGGCGCCGCCGGCGGTGGGCGCGGTGTGCTATCTATCGGTCGGCGAAGGCCATACGGACCTGTTTGCGCACATGATGATCGGTTACGCGCTTATCCAGGCCCTGATCCTGATCCGGATGATCCGATGGATCGCCGAGCAGTCTTTCGGCGCCTCTTACTGGGCCTTCACCTTCGGCGCGACCGCGCTTTGCGGCGCCGTCATCCGGCTGTCGATCCAGGATCCCGGCGGCCTGTTCGGGGTGCTCGCACCGACGTTATTCGTGCTCGCGAACATCGTGGTAGGCGGCATCGCCGCGGGAACGCTCGCGCAGTTGTTCTCAGGGAAATTACTTCCTGCCATTCCGCCTGCCGTGGCGGCGGCGGTGTCTTCGCCGCCGCGATAGGACGACCCGCCTCGGTCCCCGCCATCCTGCCTAGCTGTCCGCATCGTCCCCGGGCGCGGACAACAGGCCCCGGTCTTCCAGCATGGCGTGTATATGCGCCAGGCGCAATTCCGGATCGCCGGTCAGCAGCAGCTCCTGCTTGACGGTGGCCGACAAGGGCAGGAGTTCGCTCCAGCGGTTCGCGACCCAGCCGCATTCGTCCAGGCGAAAAGGGGGCGTGATGGGCATCAGGGCCGCCGGCGTGCCCCGGCGTTGCAGATCGGCGATCAGGGCCCCCAATGCATTGGCGGACGGTTGCAGTTCCGACGGGATTTCGCGCGGCGCGTCGTCCTCCAGCATTTCGATTTCACCCGTCCAGAGGCCGAAGCGGCCTTCGTGGGCGGACAGCAGCCGGAAGCGGCTGGTGCCCATGCAGACGACCTGCAGCAGGCCCGGCATGGGCGCGGCGGATTCCACGACGCGGGCCAGGGTGCCGGCGCTGGCCAGGACTTCCTTTCCCTCCGGGGTGCGGACCTCCCGGCCCTGCAGCAGGGGAACGACGCCGAAGGGAGATCCGTCGGCGATGCACTTGCCGATCATATCCAGGTAGCGGACCTCGAATATCCGCAAATGCATGGCCCCGTCGGGAAACAGGGCGTTGCCCAGGGGAAATAGGGGAATCGTCGCCATGCGGGCATGATGGCACAATTGGCGGCTGCCCGTTAACCGTCGATGACCGACTCTCGCACGCCGACCATACGGATGACTCCGACTCCATTGCTATCGATGGCATGCATGCCACGCCGGTTTCCGACGACCCCGGATGCCGATCGTGCCCCGGGGCCCCATGCCCCTACGGGGGCGCCCATTGGCGGCGGCCGCGTCGACGCCAATGGCTTGCTGAAGCGGGCCTGGGTGGTCCTGCTGATGGCGCTTTGGATGCTGGCGCAAGGCGGCACCGCGGCGGCGCAGTCCGCCAACGTCCCCGCCCAGGCGGGAACGTCCTCCGCGCCGGCGCAGGCGTCCGGGCCTTCCGCGCAGGCACTGCGCATCGGTTCCAAGCGCTTCACCGAGTCATACATCCTTGCGCAACTGCTGGCGCAGCAGGTCGCTCGGCGCACCGGCCAGATGCCGGCGGTGTCGCAGGGCCTGGGCAATACCGCCATCGTGTACCAGGCCTTGCAGAGCGGCGGCATCGATCTTTACCCGGAGTACGCGGGCACCATCTCGCTGGAAATCCTCAAAAGCGCGCAGCCTTTGTCGCTGGACGAGATGCGGCCCAGGCTCGCGGCCCTCGGGCTGGGCGTCGATATCCCGTTCGGATTCAACGATGGATATGCCCTGGCGATGCGGGCCGCCGATGCCGACAGGCTGGGCATACGCACGCTGAGCGACCTGGCGCGCCACCCCGAGCTGCGCCTGGGCCTGTCCAGCGAATTCATCGGCCGTGCCGACGGCTGGCGGGGCCTGGCGCAGCGTTACGGGCTGACGCAGAAGCCGACCGGCCTGGACCACGGATTGGCATACGACGCCATCCAGAAGAAGCAGACCGATGTCATCGATATCTACACCACCGATGCGAAGATCGACGCGCTGGGGTTGCGCGTCCTGGACGACGACCTGAAGTACTTTCCGCGCTACGACGCCGTGGTGCTGTACCGGCTGGATGTCCCGCGCCGCTTTCCCGCCGCCTGGGCGGCGATGCGCGAACTCGCCGGCACGATCGACGAGCACGCCATGATCGCAATGAACGCGCGCGCGGAACTGGACGGCGTGCCCTTCGACGTGATCGCGCGCGATCGCCTGGCCTCCGCCGGTGCGGTCCCGGGCGCGGCCCCGGACGCCGGGCAGCGCTATGGATTCTGGCGCAAGCTGGCGGGGCCGGACCTGGGCCGGCTGGCCTGGCAGCACTTGCTGCTGGTATCGGTCGCGGTGGCGATCGCGGTGCTGGTGGCCGTGCCGGCTGGCGTCTTCGTGCACGGCCGCCGCCGGCTGCGTGCCGTGGTGCTCGGGATGACGGGTCTCTTGCAGACCATCCCTTCACTGGCCATGCTGGCGATCCTGATTACCGTGACCGGCCGCATCGGCGCGGTCCCGGCCCTGGTCGCGTTGACGCTGTATGCCCTGCTGCCCGTCATGCGCAATACGGTCGCCGGCCTGGACGAGGTTTCATCGGGTATGCGCATGGCGGCCACCGCGCTGGGCATGACGGCGCGCCAGCGCATCCTGTTGATCGAATTGCCGCTGGCGCGCCCGACCATCGTGGCCGGCGTACGCACCGCCACGTCGATTTCCATCGGCACCGCGACCATCGCCGCCTTCATCGGCGCGGGCGGCTTCGGCGAGCGCATCGTTACCGGTTTGGCGCTTAACGATGGCCAATTGCTGTTGGCGGGCGCCTTGCCCCCCGCCGCCATGGCGCTGGCCAGCGAATTGCTGTTCGAAGTGGCGGATTGGCGGCTGCGACGGCATCGCGGCAGGAACGGGGACTTCGCGCGCTAGCCAGGGGGCTGCATCGGCTGCTGGCACCGTCCGCCGTCATTTTTTCCTTCAGGCTCGGCAGCGCGGCATTCACGGCCCGGTTCGATGTCTCGATGGCCGCCGGCGGTGTTCCCTTGGGCGCGAACATGCCGAACCATGAACCCGCTTCGAAGCCGGGGATCCGGCCCATCGTGGAAAGCCGGTATGGGCGGCGGGACATGCCGTTGCAACTGCTAAAGTGGGATATCTTTTCTTGCCGTGGACCGCCTCCGGATATGAATGACATGAACATGAACGACGACGCCCACCTCATCGAAAAGCCCCTGAAACAGGAAACGCTATTCGAAGGCGGTTTCCTGCGCGCGCGCCGCGATACCGTGCAGTTGCCCAACGGGCATAGCACCACCCGCGAATACATCGTGCACCCCGGCGCGGTGGTGGTGGTGCCGATGCTGGACGATGGGCGCGTATTGATGGTGCGCCAGTACCGCTATCCGATCGGCCGCGTGATGATCGAGTTCCCCGCGGGCAAGCTCGATCCCGGTGAAGACCCGCTGTCCTGCGGCCAGCGCGAATTGCTGGAGGAAACCGGCTATCGCGGCGGCGTCTGGGCCGCGGCGGGCGCCATGCATGTGGCCATCGCTTATTCAACCGAAATCATCCACATCTTCTTCGCGCGCGGCCTGCAGCCGGGCCCGGCGCAGACGGACGTCGACGAATTCGTCGATGTCCACCCGATGACGGTCGAGGAACTCTTTGCCGCCTGCCGCAATGGCGACATCACGGATTCCAAGACCCTGACGTGCGCGTTGTGGCTGCAGAACGTGCGCAACGGTGCGTGGGAGCTGACATGGAAACCGGCGGACTGAGCGATCCCTACGATCTGCGGCGCTTCGTGGCGGCGCAGGATCCCGTCTTCGAAACAGTCTGCGCCGAACTGGAGGGCGGACGCAAGCGCAGCCATTGGATGTGGTTCGTGTTTCCGCAAATGCAGGGTCTGGGTCGTAGCGAGATGGCGCGCCGCTATGCCATTTCGTGCCTGGACGAGGCCAGGGCGTATGTCAGTCATCCTGTCCTCGGGCCACGCCTGAAGCAGGTTTGCGCGCTGGCCGCGCGCGCTCCAGCGGCGTCGGCGGCGGATATCTTCGGGCCCATCGATGCGGTGAAATTCCGCTCGTGCCTGACGCTGTTTACCTGGGCAGCCCCGGAAGAGCCGATTTTCCGCGCCTGCCTGGACCGTTTTTTCGATGGGCAGGCCGACCCGCTGACGCTGTCGCACCTGTAGCGGCGGCAGGCCCGCCGCCGTCTTTCGCGGTCTTTCGACCGCGATGTGGCAAACTTGGTCCCCCGCCGTCCCGCACGGGGCCGGCGTTGCGCGCAAGGCGCCAGGGAATTCCACATCGAGACCACAGAGACGCATACGCATGAACAAGCTACGTTTGACGCTTTCCTTGCTGATCGCGCTGGCCGCCGCTCCGGCATCTGCTCAAACGAGCCATACTCCAGGCAACCCGCCTTCCATGATGCGCGAGCATGCGGCGCGCGAAGCGTATATCGACGATCTGATGCGGCGGATGACGGTGGACGAGAAAATCGGGCAGTTGCGCCTGGTCAGCCTGCCCGCTGGCGCGAATCCGGACAAGGCCGGGTTCATGGCCGATATTCGCGAGGGCAAGGTGGGGGCGGTGTTCAATACCGTCACGCCCAAGGACATCCGCGTGCTGCAGCAGGCCGCGCTGCAAAGCCGGCTGAAGGTCCCGTTGTTCTTTGCCTATGACGTCATCCATGGGCAACGTACCATTTTTCCCATCGGCCTGGGCCTGGCTTCGACCTGGAACCTGGACGCGATACGGCAAACAGGCCGCGTGTCGGCCCTCGAAGCCAGCGCCGACGGGCTGGACCTGACCTGGTCGCCGATGGTCGACATTTCGCGCGATCCGCGCTGGGGACGCAATTCCGAAGGCTTTGGCGAGGACACCTACCTGACGTCGCAGATAGGCGCCGAACTGGTCAAGGCGTACCAGGGCGACGATCCCGCCGCACCGGGCAGCATCATGGCGGTGGTCAAGCATTTCGCCGCGTATGGCGCGGTAGAGGGCGGGCGCGACTACAACACCGTGGACATGAGCCCGCAGCGGCTGTTCCAGGACTACCTGCCGCCGTACAAGGCGGCGCTGGATGCCGGCGCCGCCGGGGTGATGATCGCCCTGAATTCGCTGAACGGCGTGCCGGCCACCGGCGACAAATGGCTGCTGCAGGACGTGCTGCGCAAACAATGGGGCTTCAAGGGCATCACCATCAGCGATCATGGCGCGATCATGGAGATGATCAAGCACGGCGTGGCCGCCGACGGCCGCGATGCCGCCCGGTTGGCCATTACCGCCGGCGCCGACATGAGCATGAGCGACACGATGTACGGCGAAAACCTGAAGCCGCTGCTGGACAGCGGCCGGATCGGCATGGCCGACCTGGACCGCGCGACGCGCGACGTGCTGCGCGTCAAATACGACCTGGGCCTGTTCCGCGACCCGTATCGGCATCTCGGCCCGCCGCAGGACGACCCGCCCGACGTCAACGCGGAAAGCCGCCTGCATCGGGGCGCGGCGCGCGAGGTGGCACGCGAAAGCCTGGTGCTGTTGAAGAACCAGGGCGGAGTGCTGCCGCTGCGCAAGCAGGGCACGATCGCCGTGGTCGGCCCGCTGGCCAAGAGCCAGCGCGACATGATGGGCAACTGGTCGGCGGCCGGCCGGACCGAGCAGACCGTGTCCGTGTACCAGGGCCTGGCCAATGCCGTCGGCGAGCGGGCCAGGCTGCTGTATGCCAAGGGCGCCAATGTCGTCGACGACCCCGAGATCGTCAAGTACCTGAACCTGTACGAGCAGGATGTGGACGTGGACCCGCGGCCGCCCGCCCAGCTCATCGATGAGGCCGTCGCCGCGGCACGCCAGGCCGACGTGGTGCTGGCGGTGGTGGGCGAGTCCCAGGGCATGGCGCACGAGGCGTCCAGCCGCAGCGACATCGTGATTCCCGACAGCCAGGTCAGGCTGCTCAAGGCATTGAAGGCGACGGGCAAGCCGCTGGTGATCGTTCTGATGAACGGCCGCCCGCTGGCCCTGACGTGGGAAAACGACAACGCCGACGCCATCCTGGAAACCTGGTTCGCCGGTACCGAGGGGGGCAACGCCATCGCCGACGTGCTGTTCGGCGACTACAACCCCTCGGGCAAGCTGCCCATGACGTTTCCGAGATCGGTGGGGCAGATCCCGATCTACTACAACCACCTGAACACGGGACGGCCCTTCGATCCCTTGCATCCGGACAAGTACACCTCTCGCTATTTCGACGCGACCAACGGGCCCTTGTACCCCTTCGGCTACGGGCTCAGCTATACCACTTTCCAGCTTTCCGACGTGGCCCTGTCCGACCCGTCCATGCCGCGCGGCGGCACGGTGCAGGCCAGCGTGACCGTTACCAATACGGGCAGCCGCGACGGCGCGACGGTGGTGCAGCTGTACATACAGGACCCGGTGGCCTCCATCAGCAGGCCGGTCAAGGAGCTGAAGCATTTCCAGAAGGTCATGCTGAAGGCCGGCGAGTCGCGCAAGGTGACCTTCATCCTGGACGAGGACGACCTGGCTTTCTACAACGCGCAGCTGCACTACGGCGCGGAGCCCGGGCTGTTCAACGTCTACGTGGGCCTGGATTCGCAGGACGTGAAGCAGGCCAGCTTTACGCTGAAATAGATACGCCCGGCGCCGCGCCGTCGCGCGGCGTCAGCGGATCAGATTCATGAATTCCGCCCGCGTGGCGGCGTTGCCATGGAATTCGCCCAGCATGACGGACGTCACCATGGACGAGTTCTGCTTTTCCACCCCGCGCATCATCATGCACATGTGCTGGGCCTCGATGACCACGGCCACGCCCGCCGCGCCGGTGACCTGCTGGACGGCTTCGGCGATCTGGCGGCTGAGGTTCTCCTGGATCTGCAGGCGGCGGGCGAACATATCGACGATGCGGGCGACCTTGGACAGCCCCAGCACCTTGCCGTCGGGCAGGTAGGCCACGTGCGCCTTGCCGATGAAAGGCAGCATGTGGTGCTCGCACAGCGAATACAGCTCGATGTTCTTGACCAGGACGATTTCCTTGGTGTCCGAGGTGAAGAGCGCGCCGTTCACGATCTCATCCAGGTTCTGGGCGTAGCCGCGGCACAAATACTGCATGGCCCTGGCGGCCCGCGCCGGCGTGTCGCGCAGGCCTTCTCGGGTGGGATCCTCGCCCAGTTGTTGCAGGATGGCGGTGTAGTGTTCTTCGAGCGACATGATGGTGGCGTGCGTGAGCGTGCTTGCGTGGGCGGATGGGTCGAACCGATACGATACCAGCCGCAGTCGGGCCCGGGATATCGTCCGGGTATCGTCGGGCGGCCGGATCAGGGCCCCTTGATGCCGGCGGGAGCCACGCAGGCCGCGGCGCCGGGCGTGGTTTTGGCGTCGGGGCCCAGCAGCGCGCGCGCGCCGCATTCGGACCCGAAAATGCCGCGCTGGTCGTGTCCGACGCCGACGACCTCCCAGGCCTGGTGGATGTTGTCCTTCAACGCGGGCAGCCAGGCTTCGTAGCGCAGGTAGGCGCGTCCGCGCGACAGACGGGTTGCGCCCTGGGCCTCGGCGCCGCAGCGCTTGTCCAGCCAGCGGTGTTCGGGATTGGTATCGGCGCCGCCCAGCAGATAGCTGACCGCGCGGCTGGCATAACGCGATGCCAGCCGCAGGCGATCCTGCACGCGGACGCCGTGCGGCAGGTGATCCAGGCCGTAGCGGAAATCGTTGAAGTCCGGACACAACCCGCGGTTATAAGGCCCGAAGCCGCCATCGCCGCGCGGCCGATCGGTCGTGAAGTACAGGTAGGAAGAGGGATTGGCAATGACGTAGCGCAGGTCGATGCCGCGCTTGCGGACGGTTTCATCGATGTCGTTCAGGACGGCGTAGCGCTGCACCATCTGCGCGCCGGCGGAGTGCCCCGCCAGCACGATGTCGGCCAGCGCGGGCAGCGTCCGGCGATTCGCCAGCCATTCCAGCAGGTCGTCCAGGACATCGAAGGACGAGACGGGCGCCGGCCGGGTTGCCGCCTTGACGCTCTCGCCGTCGGCGATCCAGCGTTCGCGGTGCCATGCCGGCATGCGCTCGAAGCCGCGGTCTATGGTGTCCGCGAACTTCGGCGCGATCACCAGCGTGTTCTCCAGGGCGGGCGGATTCATCCACAGCAGGCCGGCCGCGGTCTCGTAATAGTGGCCGGCGTCGCGCTTGACTCCGTGCAGGATGACGACGACGTGTTCGATATGGGCCAGGTTTTCGGCCGTCAGCGCGCGGCTGGCGTAGACGGGAAACGGATAGCGATGTGTCCGCGGGCCGAGCTCCAGCGTCTGCCAGGGAGGCGTGCCGACGCGCGGCGGTCCGGTGTCGTCCTGGGCCCTCGCCGAGACGGCGGCGCACAGCGCCAGCAAAAGGCAAAAAACCAAGCGCATGAAAGATCCGGGCGGAAGCGGCCAGGGCCGCGGGATGGCATGCGCGGCATTGTAGGGCCGCCCGCGTGGCAAGCCGCTGAATGCACGTCAGCCGGACGCGGGCGCGCCCCAATAGCCCGGATCGGCGTAGGCCTGGCGCAACAGGTCGACGAAAGCGCGCACCCGCGCGGGCAGGTGCTTGCGTTCCGGCAGCATGGCATAGATGCCGTTGGGGGGCGCGCAGTAATCGTCCAGGACGGTCCTGAGCCGGCCGCTGGCCAGATCCTGCTGCACCTCCCACATCGAGCGCCAGGCCAGGCCGCAGCCCGCGAGCGTCCATTGATGGAGCACGCTGCCATCGCTGCATTCCAGCCGGCCGGCGACGCGATAAGGCGTCACCTGTCCGTTCACGCGGAACAGCCAGCCGCGCGACTGGTTGCCCTGGCTGCCGAAGGACAGGCAGTGGTGGCTGGCCAGGTCCGCGGGCGTGCGCGGCGTGCCATGTCGGGCCAGGTAGGAGGGGGCCGCGACGACGACGCGCCGGTTGTCGGCCAGCCGGATGGCCACCATGTCCGAGTCGTCGAGGTCGCCGATGCGCACAGCGCAGTCGTAGCGCTCCTCGACGAGGTCGGCCAGGCGATCGCTCAGGTCCAGCGTGACGCTGACGTCGGGATAGTGTTCGGCGTATCCGGGCAGCAGGGGAGCGACGTGGCGTCGGCCGAATCCCGCCGGCGCGGTGATGCGCAGCAGCCCTGTGGGGCGCGCGCTGCCCTGGGCGACCAGGCTTTCGGAATCGTTCAGGTCGCGCAGGATGCGCTGGGCGTCCTCCAGCAGGGTGCCGCCTTCCGCGGTCAGCGAGATGCGGCGGGTGGACCGCACCAGCAGCTTCACCCCCAGGCGGGCCTCCAGCGCGTCGATGCGGCGGCCGATCATGGCTGGAGCCACGCCTTCGGCGCGGGCGGCGGCCGACAGGCTGCCCAGGGCGGCGACGGCGACGAAGGTCTGCAATTGCTTGAAGCGGTCCATGGCATACCGGGGCAAACCGGCCACTTGTGCATAAATATAAAAGATGAATCTACTTTTATATGCTTTTTTATTCAATATGTGCTTCGTACACTGGGAAACATCAGATTCTTTCGCGGAGACTGCAAATGAGCTTGAACCTGCCCACGGGCGTCGCCATCGGCGCCCCCATCGAACCCGGCTTCGAAACCGTGTTGACGCATGACGCGCTGGCCCTGGTCGCCGACCTGCACCGTACCTTCGAGACCCGCAGGCAGGAACTGCTGGCCGCCCGTGCGGCCCGCGTCAAGCGCCTGGATGCCGGCGAGAAGCCCGATTTCCTGGCGGAAACCCGCCATATCCGCGAGGGCGACTGGACCATCGCCCCCATTCCCGAAGACCTGAAATGCCGCCGTGTCGAAATCACCGGCCCGGTCGAGCGCAAGATGGTGATCAATGCCTTGAATTCCGGCGCCGACAGCTACATGACGGACTTCGAGGATTCCAATACGCCGAACTGGCATAACCAGATATCCGGCCAGATCAACCTGATGGACGCCGTGCGGCGCACGATACGCCTGGAGCAAGGCGGCAAAACCTACCAGTTGAACGACAAGACGGCGGTCCTGCTGGTGCGCCCGCGCGGCTGGCACCTGGACGAGAAGCACGTCACGGTCGACGGCAAGCGGGTATCCGGCGGCATTTTCGACTTCGCCCTGTATTTCTTCCATAACGCCAAGGAACTGCTGGCACGCGGCAGCGGCCCCTACTTCTATCTGCCGAAGATGGAAAGCCATCTGGAAGCGCGTTTGTGGAACGACATCTTCGTCCATACCCAGAAGGCCCTGGGTATTCCGCAGGGCACGATCAAGGCGACGGTCCTGGTGGAAACCATCCTGGCCGCCTTCGAAATGGACGAAATCCTGTACGAGCTGCGCGAGCATAGCGCCGGACTGAATGCCGGCCGCTGGGACTATATCTTCAGCTGCATCAAGAAATTCAAGGTGGAACGCGATTTCTGCCTGGCCGACCGTGCCAAGGTCACGATGACCGCGCCGTTCATGCGCGCTTACGCGCTGCTGTTGCTGAAGACCTGCCATCGCCGCAACGCGCCGGCCATCGGCGGCATGAGCGCCTTGATCCCGATCAAGAGCGACCCGGTCAAGAACGAGCAGGCCATGGCCGGCATTCGCGCGGACAAGACGCGCGACGCGACGGACGGCTACGACGGCGGTTGGGTGGCGCATCCCGGCCTCGTGTCGGTCGCGATGGAGGAATTCGTCAAGGTGTTGGGCGACGCGCCGAACCAGATCGCCAAGCAGCGGCCGGACGTGGACGTGAAGGCGGCCGATCTGCTGGACTTCCAGCCCGAGGCGCCGATCACCGAAACCGGCCTGCGCATGAACATCAACGTGGGCATCCATTACCTGGGCTCCTGGCTGGACGGCAACGGCTGCGTGCCCATCCACAACCTGATGGAGGATGCCGCCACGGCGGAAATCTCGCGTTCGCAGGTATGGCAGTGGATCCGGTCGCCCAAGGGCGTGCTGGATGACGGCACCAAGGTCACCGCCGAGCTGGTGCGCAAGCTCATTCCCCAGGAGCTGGCCAAGGTGCACGAGGTGGCCGGCCCCAGCCAGGCCTATGACCGCGCGGCGCGCATCTTCGAGCAGATGAGCACGCAGGACGAATTCGCCGAATTCCTGACTCTGCCGCTGTACGAAGAAGTCTGACGGGACCGCGCCGGAGCGCCCGGCCACATGCCCGCCACCGGCTGCCGGTGGCGGGCATTTTTTCGTCGCGGCCCCTCTAGCGCATCCTGGTCTTGCGGTGGACGATCCAGTCCGTCGCGTCCGTGCGGATCGCATCGCCGATATGGGCCGGGTCGATCGGGTAGTAGTAGCAATCCAGCAGGCGGCCGGCGACCTCCAGCCGCAGCCGGCGGCGGACGAAACAGGACTCGCCGGCCGGGTCGTATTCCTCGATGGCGTCCATCAGGGGCAGCAGGGCCGGGTCGATGCGGTAGACGTCGCCCGTCACCGGTGCCGCGTCCGGATCGGGCAGCAGCCCGGGCCAGTCGCCGAAGTCGTACAGCCGGCCGCGCAGGCTGGCCAGGCCGGCGTATTCCGGCGCGGGCAGGCCGGCGCGCGCGGCGGCGGCCGTCAGGTCGTTGATTTCTCCGCGCCGCAGGGTGCCGTAGACGAAAACGTAGGTATCCATCGGGAGGGTGTATCGCTTATTGTGGAGACCGGGCATTGAAATCCCGCCAGGGAGCCCGCATTTGTGGATCATCGAGACGGCTCCCGGCCGGTCTCCAACCCAACAAACCGACCACATTATGCGATTCGACAAGCTCACCACCAAGTTCCAGCAGGCCTTGGCCGATGCGCAAAGCCTGGCCGCTCGCAACGACCACCCTTACATCGAGCCCCTGCACGTCCTTTCCGCCCTGATCGGCGATCCCGACAGCGGAGCATCCAGCCTGCTGGCGCGCGCCGGCGTGGCGGTCAACCGCCTGCCCTCGGCCATCGACAGTGCGCTGAAAGGCCTGCCCCAGGTGCAGGGCGAAGGCAATGTGCAGGTCGGACGGGATCTGCAGAACGTGCTGACGCGCACCGACAAGGAAGCGGCGCGGCGCGGTGACACCTATATCGCCAGCGAGCTCTTCCTGCTTGCCCTGGCCGACGACAAGGGCGAGGCAGGCCGCATCCTGCGCGAGGCCGGCCTGCAGAAGAAGGCCCTGGAAGCCGCCGTGGACGCCGTGCGTGGCGGCGAGGCGGTGCAGGGCGCCGAAGGCGAATCCAACCGCCAGGCGCTGGCCAAGTACACGCTGGACCTGACCGACCGCGCCCGCCAGGGCAAGCTGGATCCGGTGATCGGCCGCGATGACGAAATCCGCCGCACCATCCAGATCCTGCAACGCCGCACCAAGAACAACCCCGTGCTGATCGGCGAACCCGGCGTCGGCAAGACCGCCATCGTCGAAGGCTTGGCGCAGCGCATCGTCAATGACGAAGTGCCGGAAAGCCTGCGCGGCAAGCGCGTCCTGTCGCTGGACATGGCGGCGCTGCTGGCGGGCGCCAAGTTCCGCGGCGAATTCGAAGAGCGCCTGAAGGCCGTGCTGAAGGAGCTGGCGCAGGACGACGGCAGCAACATCGTCTTTATCGACGAGCTGCACACCATGGTGGGGGCGGGCAAGGCCGAAGGCGCCATCGACGCCGGCAACATGCTCAAGCCCGCGCTGGCGCGCGGAGAGCTCCACTGCATCGGCGCGACCACGCTGGACGAATACCGCAAGTACATCGAAAAGGACGCCGCGCTGGGGCGCCGCTTCCAGAAAGTGCTGGTCGGCGAGCCCGACGTGGAATCCACGATCGCCATCCTGCGCGGCTTGCAGGAGCGCTATGAGCTGCACCACGGCGTGGAGATCACCGATCCCGCGATCGTTGCCGCGGCCGAGCTCTCGCACCGCTACATAACGGACCGCTTCCTGCCGGACAAGGCCATCGACCTCATCGACGAGGCGGCGGCCCGCATCCGCATGGAAATCGATTCCAAGCCCGAGGTGATGGACCGGCTGGACCGCCGGATCATCCAGCTGAAGATCGAACGCGAGGCCGTCAAGAAGGAAGCCGACGAAGCTTCCAAGCGCCGGCTGGGCGTCATCGAAGACGAGCTGGAAAAACTCCAGCGCGAGTACAACGACTACGAGGAAATCTGGAAGGCCGAAAAAGCCGCCGTGCAAGGCAGCCAGGCCATCAAGGAAGAAATCGAGCAAGTACGTGCCGAGATGGCCGAGCTGCAGCGCAAGGGCCAGTTCGACAAGCTGGCCGAGCTGCAGTACGGCAAGCTGCCGGAACTGGAGGCCCGCCTGAAATCCGCGGAAAGCGGCGCACAGGAGGCCGAATCGGGCAACCGTCCGCGTCTGCTGCGCACCCAGGTCGGCGCCGAGGAAATCGCCGAGGTCGTGTCGCGTGCCACAGGCATCCCCGTATCGAAGATGATGCAGGGCGAGCGCGAGAAGCTGCTGGACATGGAAGAGTTCCTGCACCGCCGCGTGGTGGGCCAGGATGAGGCCGTGCGCCTGGTGTCCGATGCCATCCGCCGTTCGCGGGCCGGCTTGTCCGATCCCTCGCGGCCCTACGGTTCTTTCCTGTTCCTCGGGCCGACCGGCGTGGGCAAGACCGAACTGACGCGCGCGCTCGCGGACTTCCTCTTCGATTCCGAGGATCACATGATCCGCATCGACATGAGCGAGTTCATGGAAAAGCACTCGGTGGCCCGCCTGATCGGCGCGCCTCCGGGGTA
>NZ_JBMQQZ010000075.1:0-21263 GCF_057362025.1 Bordetella sp.
CCGACATGGGCGCGGAAATCGTCGCCTCGACCCCGGCCGAGCTGGACACCTTCCGCCGCGCGGAAATCGAAAAGTGGAAGAAAGTCGTCGAAGAGGCGCATCTGCAACTCGATTGACGGTGTTCGGTTGCGCGGCTTCCCCGATTGGCAGCGGGGTGTCGCGCGGGCAGCTACGTGAAAGTATGCCGATAGGCAGGGGACATAATTCGGGCATGAGTTCTGGCATGGCGTCCTCTGGCGGTGAAGGTCTTGCATGGGTGCGATGGCGCGGCCTTCCCGTTGGCATCTTGCAGGATGCCGCGCCAGCGCGGTCACGCGGCGGTCTATCGTCCCGTGTTGTATCGTCCCCCTTCGGTCCGCCGACACGGGAAAAGGCGGCTCATGGTTGCCGATCTCTCCGGTGGCCAGCGGGAGACTCCATGGACCTACGCCAACTCGAATATTTCGTCCACGTCGCGGAACTGGGCAGCTTCACCAAGGCTGCCGCCATCCTGGACGTGGCGCAGCCGGCGCTCAGCCGTCAGGTGCGCCGCCTGGAAATCGAACTGCGCCAGACCTTGCTTTACCGCAATGGGCGAGGCGTCAGTCCCACCGAGGCGGGCAAGCGGCTGCTGGCGCACGGCCGGGGCATTCTTCTGCAGTTCGACCGCGCACGCCAGGAAGTCGAGGACGCGCGCGGTTCGCCCGTCGGCCGCATCGTTGTCGGCGTGCCGCATTCCATCGGCCGCCTGCTGACCGCGCCATTCGTCGCCGAGTTCCGGCTGGCGTTTCCGCGTGCCACGCTGTCCATCACGGAAGGCCTGACCGTCCATCTGCATGAATGGCTGCTGTCCGGGCGCATCGACGTCGCCATTCTGCACGACCCCATGCCCACGCCGGGCCTGGATTTCCTGCCGCTCAGCGAAGACCCGCTGTTCCTGATCGAGCGACGCGCGAAAGGGCGGGCCGCGCAGGGCGCGTCCATTGCCGTCAAGGACCTGGCGGGGGTGTCGCTGATCATTCCCAGCCGTCCGCATCCCTTGCGCATGCTGGTGGAAACCCGCCTGGCCAGCCTGGGCCGCAAGATCTCGGTCAGCCTGGAGATCGACGCCGTCGGTGCCATTGTCGATCTGGTGACCCAGGGCTACGGTCATGCCATCGTGACGCAGAATGCCTTGCTGATCGCGTCGGACGCCGCCAAGCTCAGCGCCCGCCGCATCGTGTCCCCGCGCATGACCAGCACGTTGGCGCTGGCCACCTCGGCCGAGCGTCCGCAAACGGCCCTGGGCCGCCAGACGGCGGAGCTGATCGCGCGTTTCGTGCCCCAGGCGCTGGCCCAGGCGGCCCGGCGCGCGGGCGGCAGCAAAACTGCAAGACGTGAGTAGGATCGCGCGCAACCGCGACCCGTCCGGCGTTTCCGTTATTCATTTTGAGAATATCAGCTAGATCGGAAATGCCGTTCCGCTCTTTCGTGCCCGCGTCTATAGTCGCTTTTCTATACATATGACGCGCGAAGCAGGAGAGCGGTGTGTTGATTACCGACACCCAGGTGCATTTGTGGGAAGCCCATCGGCCGGACCGGCCCTGGCCGCCCGAAGAGGTCGAACGCAAGGTCTTCGTGGCCGTCGAGGGCGCTCGCCCGCACCGCGAGGAGCCGCTGGGCGCGGAAGAATTCCTGGCGACGATGGATGCGGCCGGCGTGCAGCGCGCCATCATCGTCCCGCCTTCCCCGGTCGGCGACAGCAACGATACCGCGCTGGAAGCGGCGGCCCGCCATCCCCGCCGCCTGGCCATCATGGGCCGTTTCAATCCCGAAGCGCCCGATGCGCGCGAACGCCTGGAGCACTGGCTGGACCAGCCCAATATGCTCGGCATCCGCATGACCTTCCATAAGCCCAAGTGGAGCGGCTGACTGGAGCCGGGCGGCATGGATTGGTTCTGGGCCGCATGCGAGCGCCTGGATATTCCGCTGATGGTCTTCGTGCCGGGGCACGTGGACAAGATTCCCGATCTGGCGCAGCGCCACCCCGGCTTGCGGCTGATACTGGACCACATGGCCCGCCACAGCAACCTGCGCGACGAGGCCGCCTTCGCCGACCTGGACGACCTGCTGGCGCTGGCGCGTTTTTCCAACGTATCGGTGAAGGCGTCCGCGGCGCCCTGTTACAGCAACCAGCCTTACCCCTTCGCCAATCTGGATCCTTATCTGAGGCGCATTTTCGATGCGTTCGGCCCGCGGCGCACGATGTGGGGATCCGATTACACGCGCCTGCCGTGCACCTATCAGGAATGCGTCGACCATTTCCGTGTCGCGCTGGATTTCCTGGACGCGGACAGCCGCGCATGGGTGATGGGCAAGGCCGCCGCGCAGATCCTGCGCTGGCCCGAATCCGCTTTTGACGACGACGCCTGACGTCACGGGGCCTCCGGGCCCCTTTTTTTCAGGACACACCGTCCGCTCCGGTGCAGCAACCCGAAATCGCGGCGCGGCGCATTTAAACAGTAAGAACGAGAGACAGACATGAAATCCGTATTCCGTACACCGGCCTGGATGCTGGCGGCCACGTTGGCTGTCGCGCTGATGGCACCCCTGGGCGCCGCTCGCGCGCAGGCAGGTTATCCCGATAAGCCTATCCGCATGATCGTGCCGTTCCCGCCGGGGGGCGCGGTGGACATCCTCGGCCGCCTGGTGGCACAGCACCTCGGCCAGCAGATGAACCAGTCCATCGTCGTGGAGAACCGGTCCGGCGCCAACGGCAGCGTCGGCAACGAGGCCGCCGCCAAGGCCCCGGCCGACGGCTATACCATCCTGCTGGGTGCCAATGGCCTGGCGACCAACGTGGCGCTGTATCCGAAGCGGTCGTTTTCCGAGCTGAAGGCGCTGACGCCCATCGCCTACGTCGGTTCCGCGCCGCTGATCATGATGGTGCCGGCGGATTCACCGGCCAAGTCGTTGAAGGATATCGTCGATGCCGCCAAGGCGGATCCCAACAAGATCAGCTATGCGTCCGCCGGTCCCGGCAGCTCCGCGCATCTGGGTTCGGAGCTGCTGAAGTACGTCACGAAGACCAATATGCTGCACGTGCCCTACAAGGGCGGCGCGCCGGCCATCGTCGACCTCAGCGCAGGCCGCGTGAACTTTATGCTGCTCGATCCGGTACAGGGCCTGTCGCAGCTGCAATCCGGCCGCCTGCGCGCCCTGGTCGTCGCCAGCAAGGACCGCCTGGCGCTGGTGAAAGACGTGCCGTCCGCGGCGGAAGCCGGGTTCCCCGACTTCGAGGCCAGTGTGTGGTGGGGCTTCATGGCGCCCAAGGGTACGCCATCGGAGATCATCGACCGCTTGAACGCCGAGATCAACAAGGCGCTGACCAACCCCGACGCGCAGAAGGTTCTGGCGGGCATGGGCGTCACCACCAAGCCCGGTACGCCGGCGGATTTCGGCAAGTATCTGAACGCGGAGGCCGCCAAGTGGGCCACGGTGATCAAGGCGGCGAAGATCACGGCGGATTGATCGCCTTGGCTTCGGGCGCTCAGCGCCCGAAGCCGTGCCGTCATTCCACGCGGATTCCCGCGGTGTCGATCAGCTTCTTCCACTTCGCGACCTCGGACTTCTGGAACGCCGCCAGCTGCTGCGCGTCCATGCCGCTGCCGTCGATGGCCATGCCGTCGAATTTCTTCTTCACGTCCGGCTCCCGGAGTATTTTCAGGATCTCGGTACTGAGCCTGTCGACGATGGGCTTGGGCGTGCCGGCTGGCGCGAACACCGCCTGCCACGAGACGACCTCGTAATCCTTCAAACCCAGTTCCTGCATGGTGGGCACATCGGGCAGGTGCGGGTCGCGCTTCGCGGAGGTGACCGCCAGGGCGCGCAGCTTGCCGGACTGGATCAGGGGCAGGGCGGGCGGAATGTTATCGAAGGCCATGGAGAGCTGGCCGCCCATCAGCGCCTGCAACACCGGCGCGCTGCCCTTGAAGGGCACATGCATGATATCGACCTTGGCCGTGGCCTTGAACAATTCGCCGGACAGGTTCTGCGACGTGCCGTTGCCGGAGGAACCGTAGCTGAGCGCGCCCGGTTTGGCCTTGGCCGCGGCCAGGACGTCGGCCACGCTTCGGAAAGGGCTGTCGTCCTTGACGAGCAGTGCATTGCCCAGCTTGCCGGTCAAGGCCACCGGTACGAAATCCTTGACCATGTCGTACGGCATGTTCTTGTACAGGCTGCCGTTGATGGAGTGCGAACTGATGGTGCCGCCGACCAGCGTATAGCCGTCGGGCTTGGCCTTGGCGACGTAATCCGAACCGATATTGCCGCCGGCGCCGGGGCGGTTTTCGACGACGACCGTGGTGCCCAGGGCCGGGCCGAGCTTGCTGGCGACCAGGCGTCCGATGATGTCGGTGGCCCCGCCGGGCGCGAAGGGAACGATATACGTAATGGGTTTGCCGGCGGGCCAGGCGGCGTCGGCGTGCGCCGTGGCGGCCAGGCCAAGGGCGCAGACGGCGGACAGGGCGAGTCGGGTGGCAGCGTGCATGGTGTCTCCTTTTGCATTTTGCTTATGGCTGCGGAATATGCGTAAGTCGCGCCCTCTGTCGGGGCGCTTGGCCGCGAGACCCACGGTGCTGCCTGTGCGGGCCGCCGCGCGCCATGCCGCGTCGCCGGGCTGGGATGCGGCATGGCAGCGCCATAGCATATACCGGCCGCGCCAGCCCGCCTTGACTACCAGCGGTATCGATATCCCGCGACGATGGCGCGGGAGCGGGATACGTGGCGTCCTTTGCCGACTTCGACATCTGCGTACAGCCAGTGTCGCCGCCCCACTTCGGCCTCGGCCCCGAGACCGATTTCGAAACGGTTGCCGGACAGGTCCGTGCCCAGCGAGGCGCCATCGGCGTGTATCGCGCCGCGATTGGCGAATTCGCGCAGCCAGTTCACGCGCACGTAGGGCGTGGCGATGTCGCCATTGCCCAGGTCGATGGCGCGCCCGGCGCGCACGCCGGCCTGGGACTGCAGCGAATGGCCGCCGCGATCGTGTACCGCGGTGCCGTCGCTCAAGGCATAGCGCGCGGGTCCCGCGCGGAAATACGACAGGCCGGTATGGGGTTCGACGAACCAGCCGCGCGCCAGGTCCAGGCGGTGTCCGGCGGCGACGGCGATGCCGGCGCCGACATGATGAAACCGGCCCGTCGCCGGATCGTCGAAGGCGGACCCGCGCGCCTGTACCGTATTGCGATAGCGCCCCGCGGATGCCGCGACGCTGGCGTAAGCGCCGTTGTCCAGCCGCAGAACGGCATACGCGCCGAAGAGCGCTGCCGACGTGCGGCCCTTGCCTTCGTCGAAGCGGCGCTGCGCGTCGACCTGGCTGGCGGTGACACCCAAATGCCAGCGGCCGGCGGTCACGTCGACGGCTCGGTCGGCCCCCAGGGTATAGCCCCACAGCGACTCGGTATAAGGTTCGCTATCGGCCTGATGCAGGTGCTGGCGCGTATCGATGCCGCGTATCCAGATGCCGGTGTCCTTTCCGGCCGGCAAGGCCTCCATCGGGGTCGCGCGCAGCGTGCGCGTCCGGCTTTCGACGGGCCGCATCGCGGCTGTCCATAGCGTACTGGCAGACGCGATGCCGCCGTTATTGACCAGGGCGTTCCGGATGGCCCGCGACGGCTGGGCGGCCGGGGCGGCATCGCCGCCGTCCTTATCGAGGGCCGCGGCAAGCGCGCCGCCGGCATCGACCGCCGTGGCGCCGCCCTCGCCGTCGTTCGCGTCTTCCCCTTCCTTCCCGTCCTGGTCCGGCGGCGCGTCTCCGTCGGCGGTCTCGCCGCCATCGGCAGGGGCGTCCGGCAGGGCGTCGTCCGTTTCCAGGGACCATACGAAACCCGTGGCGGTCTCGGCTTTTTTCAGCGTGTAGCGGTGTCCCAGGACATCCACGGCCTGGCCGGCGTTCTCCAGCGCGAAGGAGGCATCGCCCTGGCGCGCGCGGACGATGGGCACGGCACGCGCGCCCGCGCGTTCGCCCGGCAGGGAGCGGTCGGTGATCAGTACGGCATACGAGCCGTGGGCGCGGCCCCGTATGTCCAGGCTATCCGCCAGGCCGCGCGCCAGATGCGTGCGCATTTCGAAACGCCCGTCGCCCTCCAGGCCATCGTGCACGGTCAAATTGTGGAAGCGCGGCGCGCCGCCGGGCCTGCCATACGATTCGACGAAACGCAGCGTCGCGCGATCGGCCATGGTCATGGCATCGATGGCGGAACTCCCGTCCATGGCCCAGGTGCTGCTGCCATCGATGCGGACATGGCCGCCGATATCGGTATGGCCTTCCCATATCGAACCGTTCGCCAGCTGGATGTGCGCCCGCGACTGCGGCATGCCGTGGATGTCGCCCTCCGCCAGCGTGTCGTCGAGCTTGAGCATGGTGTAGTACGTCTGGCCGGGCCGCTGGGGCGCCGCTCCCTGGACGCGGACGACTTCAAGCAGCGTATTGGACGCGCTGTGCACCTCTGCCCGCTTGAAGCTGAAGACAGCGCTTTCGTCGGGCGAATCCGCCCATGCGCGCAACGATGTCCCGTAGCTTTTCAGCGTTGCGCGCGTGTCCTCGCCCTCGAAACGGAATCGTCCCGCCTCGTTGCCTACCGCATAGGGCGTTTGCGGGCCGGTCATCAGCGAGACGTCGCTCAGGTGCGCGCGGGCCCGCTGAAGCGCCACGGCCGGGGAATGCGCGCCCTGCATATGGATGAACCCGCGCGTGATCCGCACGGTCGTATCGGCGGGGTCGCAGAGGATTTCGCCGTTCTTCACCGCGCATGCGGATCTGCCGGCGGCGTCCAGGCCGGCACTGTCGCTGCCCTGGCTGTACAGCCAGAGATTCTTGCCCGTCACCGTGGAATTCTGGGTGGCCAGGATGCCGGTGCTGGAAGGGCCGTACAGGATGGTTCGCACGCCATTGAATGTCAGGTTGCGGTTGGCGGTGACATGGATCGCGGTGTTGTGGGATCCCTTGCCGAAAATCCACACCGGCGCGTCCGGACGCGCGGCCGAGGCCGGTGTCGTGTCGTGCGCCTGCGACATCGGCGCGCCAAGATGGATGGGGCCGGTCGCGCCGACGACGTGCAGGCCATGCGCGCGGTTGCCATGCAGGGTGATGGTCCCGCTGTCCATGCGCAGTTCGCCACCGGTGGCATATGCCCAGTCGGGCAGGTCGTCGCCTCTTTCGTCGAAACCGCCCAGCCCATGCGCCCGGTCGCCGCGCGTGGTGATGCGGGCACCCGTGATGGACAGCCGGGCGGCGCCGCTGAAGTAGATACCATAGGCATCGTTGCCGGCGGTATGGAGTTCGGCGTCGGTAATATCGGCTGCCCCGTACTCGACGGCCGTGACGGCATGTTCCCAATCGTCTTGCGTGCGTATGGGGCCGCGCACGCGCGTGCGGCGCTCGGGATGGCCATCCGTGGCTTTGACGGTGCGATCGGACCAGTTGTATTCGGCCGCGTACTCGTTCACGTGATCGTCCGCGCGGGCATCGCCGATCGGATAGGCCAGCAGCGCGAGCACGGCCGCACCGGCCACCTCGCGTTTGCGGGGCAGTCCCCGGCGCGGCTTTTGTCCGGCCGGGACAGCGGCGCGTGCCTTGTCCTTGCGTACGCGTCCATCGCGCGGTCCATCAACGTGTCGTCGGCCCATGGCGACTTGATCCTCCAGCATTTGCAAAGCGCCTTCCAAGGCCTGGCGGGGTGCCTGGCGTACAACGACAATCGGACGCGATCGTCGTGACGGACGATCGCGGCCGGCTGTACGTGAGAAGGTCAGAGCGGGTATGTACGCGCGGGATACCTTCTGTTCCGTGGGAAACGCGCGCCGGTCCGGGTGCGATTCCACGCATCCCGGTCCGGCGCCCCCGCGGGGGCCGACGGCTTACCAGCGGTATTGCAGGCCGACGATCACCATGCGCGATTCCTCGAAGCGCCTGCCTTTGGCATAGCCGGCATCGAGGACCAGGCTGTAGGCCTTGCCCAGCCGCGCCTCGATCCCGGCGCCCAGTTCGAGCCGGCTGCCTCCCAGGTCCGCTTTCAGGGCCGTGCCGTTTACGGTGACATGGTTGCGGTTGCCGCGTTCATGGACATAGCCGGCGCGCAGGTAGGGCGTGACGCTGCCGCCATTGCCGGCGTCGATGACGCGGCCGATGCGCGCGCCCACCCGTCCTTGCAGGGAGTGGCCGCCATGGTCCCGTACCGGCGTGCCGTCGCTCAGGGTGTAGCCGGCGGCGCCGACGTACAGGTAGTCCAGGCCCGCGTGCGGTTCGGCGAACCATGCGCGGGGCAATTCCACGCGACGACCCCCTTCGATGGACGCGCCGATGCCGTTGTTGCGGAAGGCGCCGGCCAGGCGTTTGCCGTCCGTCGCCTTGCCGTGCATATCGTGGCGATAACGGCCTGCCGCGACGATGGCGGTGGCATAGCTGCCCTGGGGGCCCAGGAAGGTCGCGTAGCCGCCGACATGCGTGCTGCGTGTGCGGCCTTTGCCGTCGTCGAAGTCGCGGCGGCTGCCGGCCTGCGCGGCCAGCAGGCCGATGTGCCAGCGGCCGGCCGCGACGTCGATGGCGCGATCGATACCTGCGACGAACCCCTGCAGGTCCTGGCGGTATTTGCCCGTGAGCGGGTTGTCGATTTTCTGCCGGGCGTCGGTGGCTTCGAGCCAGATGCCGATGCCCGAGCCGTCGATGGCATGGGTGCCGCCGGGCAGCGTGGCCGCGTTGCCCTGGCGCGCGGCGCGCAAGCGGCGATTCAGGGCGGCCAGCTGTGTGTTCCAGATGCCCTGTCCGGCGGCGAGGGCGGCGTTGTTCATTGCCAGCGTGGCGCCGGTGGAAAGCGGCGTGGGCAATGGGGGCGGGGAAGGCGCCGGTTCGGGCGCGGCCGGCGGTTCGGGCTGGGGCTGTTCCGCTTGTTCCGTCGCCTCGCCTTCGCCGCCGGGCGGCGCTTGCGTCTCGGATTCCGCATCCGTTCCGGCAGGGATGTCGTGGGCGTTCGGCTCCGGCGGAGACCCGGCATCCGGGGCGGGTTCGCCGTCGAGGGGCGGTTCGCCTTCCGGCGCGGGCGTGGGTTCGCCTACGGGGGGCGGAGGGTTTCCCGGAGTAGGCGTTGGCTCATTCACCGGCACGGGATGGCTTTCCGGTGTCGGCGCTGGCTCATCCACGGGTACCGGTGCGAGCACGGGGCCGCCAGGGTCGTTTCCGGGTCGGCGCCCGGGCGGAGGACTATCGTCGGGTCCCGGGGCTACGGTGGGGGGAATGCCTCCGGGCCTGGGCGGGGTTCCGCCGGGGATGCCGCCGACCGGCCCGGGGATAGTTTCGGGCTGCGGGTTATCGGGCTGCGGGGTGTCGGGCCGCGGGCTATCGGGCTTGCGATCCGGTTCACCCTGGCGGCGTGGCGGCGCCTCGATCGGGGCGCGACGCGTATGTTCCGGATCCACCCGCGCCGTTTCGCGGAAGCTGTAAAAGGCCGCCGGCGTTTCCGCAACCGTTTCCCGGTAGCCGCGCGGAGCAGGCAGATCCAGGGTCGCGTAGCCGCGAACGAAGGGCGCGCCTTCGGGCACCGCCAGCACCGTTACCGCCGGGCCGTCCTTTGACGCTTCCTTGTGCAGCTGGAACGCGTGGCCCGCAAGCAGGACGCGTTCGGCCTGGTCCGGCAGCGCGTAGTTCGCGGGCCCGCCTCGCTCCGCGTGGAGCAGTTCTATGGATGTCACGGTATCGGCGGGCGTACCGGTATCCTTCAATGCAATGACGATGTCGTCCCGCACGCGGCCGCCGACCAGGATTTTGTCGCTGTCCCGGTTCGCGGGATCGACACGCATGACGATTTCGCCGTTGCCGCGCATGTCCTGCCGTACCTCCAGGCGATGAAAGTCCGCCGGGCGCGCGTCCGCGGACGCCGGCTGCCGGAACGCGATCGTCCCGCGGTCCAGCGCGACTTCCTGCACCGCCGCATTTCCGTCCACCGCCCAGGTGCTGCCCGGGCCCGCGGTCACCGTTCCGCCGATATTCGTATGGCCGTCCCATGTCGATCCGTCGCGCAGCGTGACGTTCACGCGCGGGGCCCTGGTGCCACCCCAGATCTCGCCGCGTGCCTCGCTTCGTTCCAGCGACAGGTTCACATGCGCGGGCGGGGCGGCCGCGTCATCCGCGTGATCGCGGCCCGCCTCCATCAGGCTGTGCGAGCCGCTGCGGATGGAGACATTGCGGAAGTCGAAGCTGGCCGCGGGAAGGCCGTCGGCGGTCCATGCCGCCAGGGCCGAACCCGTGGCGCGGATCGTGGCGCGTTCCCGCCTGCCTTCCATGCGCAAGCTGCCGGCCTCGTTGCCCACGGCGAAGCGGGCGCCGGCCGCGGTGGCGATGGAGACGTCCTCCAGGAACACGTTGCCGCGCACGATCTCCACGCCGGGCGAATTGTGTCCCGTCATGTCGATGAAACCGTCCGTCAGCCTGACCACCGATGGCACCGGGCATCGCTCGGCATCGGCGCGCCGGGAGTCGCCGCGCACGCGCATTCCGAAACTGTCCGGGCCGGACACCGCGATGCCGGCGTTCCTGCCGGTCACGCCGGCGCCCCCGCTGACGGAAAGCGCAACCGACCGGGCCTGTGTCAGCGCGATACCGACGCCATTGAATTCCAGGCTCCGGCGTCCGTCGATGGCGATACCGATGGCGTTCGCGGCGGAGCCTTCGATCCGTACGTCCGGTGCCTGGGCGCTGGCCGGCCCGGTGTAGCCCATGCTCCATAGCTTCGGCGGGCTCAGGTCGCCCAGCGGCCGGCCCAGGCGGGCGGTCGGTGTCGTCACATCCACCGCGACGCTGCCCGGGCCCTGGCTCGCGATCGTGCCGCGGTGCACTTCCAGGGTGCCCTCCGGTGGCGGCTTCTGGCCAGGCGCTTCCGGCGGCACGCCGCGCATGCCCTCCACCGCGTGCGCGCGCGCTCCGTGGGTCAGGATGCGGACATCCGTCATCACGACGCGGGCGCCGCCGCCGTAGTACAGCGCATAGGCGTCGTCGCCGTGCGTCGTGACGGTGCCGGACACGACCGCCGCGCCCGCCTCCAGCGCCTGGATGCCATGTTCCCGATCATGCCGCGTCACGATAGGCCCCTGCACACGGGCCAGGCCTTCGGGATCGCCGTTGGTGGCCTGGACCGTCGTATCCGCCGGCCCGAACTGCCTGACGTGCTGGCCGCCGTAAGCCGGATCGGCAGCGCCGGCCATCAGGCCGAAGGACGTCGCGCCGTACAAGGCGCGCAGGATCCACGGCGTCTGGCCGCGGTGGGTCGCCGGATGTCCGCCTGCTGGGCGGATGCGCTGGAACATCGGGGGTGGGTACGACGACGGCGGGGATGCAGGGTGTTGCGGGTCAGACATACTGCTCCTTAAGCGCTAAGGGTGGGAAAAATCGGTTGCTGCGTACTCTCTGTGGTGGATGGGAATTCGCCGCGGGCCGCAAGGCGCGCGGACGTATAAGCCGGCATGCCGGGATGCGCCGGGGCGAGCGGCCGACGGGGCGCATGGCGCGGCAGCGCATCGCGGCAACGGCGCCGGGGAAAAAGGGCTACGGTGGAGGGCGGTGCGCGTCGCCCGCGCGTGGCGCGGCAACAGCGGGCGCATGCGTTCGAGTCGGCATCGAAGCGACGATGGGCAGTACTTGCCCGCGCACGTCCGGTTCATCGGACGTGCGGAGCGCGTCGAGCGCTAACAGCGAAGCGTCAGCAGGGAGGTCGCGCGTCACGGTGCCCGTTGAGGGAACCGCGCGTTCCTCCGAAGAAGGTAAAGCGGGAAGGCGCCATGAACCGCGGGCGCGCCGCGATCGGGGTGGTCGGGAAGTGGAACTGCGGAAGCGGGGAGTAAGTCAACGAAGTCATCAAGCTGCGGGGTCTACGGCCAGATCGATCTGGGTGCAACAGGGTTGGGTCATGAAGAGGCCCATTCGTCGCGCGCGTAGAAGACGGGGTTCCTGTTTGATGCAGGAATTCCCCGCCTCCATAACTTATAGGACTTACTCTTAGCGACGGCGCTGCCGGATCGAGCCGATGACATCCCGCGTAACCGGCAGCGTGCCGGTCAGGGAATCACGCCGCAGGCCGCGCGCGCACCGCCGCCGCCCAGCGGCAGGGGATGGTCGCTATGGTTGTCCCCGCCGACGTGGATCATCAGCGCGTGCTTGTGGACCTCGGCGAGCTTCAGGCGTGGCGCCAGTACGGGGTTGGTGGCGTTGCCCCCGGCGTCGACGTATAGCGCCGGCAGGTCGCCGCGGTGGCCGTCGCCCCATGGGCTGCCGTGCTTCTTCGTCCCGTTCGGGTCGTAGTGCCCGCCCGCGGCCCCGGCGGGCACGGGCTTGCCGTCCTGCTGCGAGGGGCCGCAATCGCCTTTTTCGTGGATGTGGAAGCCGTGCAGGCCGGGCGGCAGGCCCTTCAGGTTGGGAGTCAGGAGCAGGCCGTATTTATTTTGCGACAGGGTGACGGTGCCTATGTCGTCTCCTTTGCCGGTGGGGGTGGCCAGCGCCATCGGGACCGTGACGTCGGCCCGCGCGGGAGCGGCCGCGAACAGCGCAGCGGCCGCCGCTGCCGCCGCCAGCAGGGCCTTGCGGGAATGGGATTGTTTCATCGGACCTCCTTCCGGGAATTGCCGGCGCCGGGTTGGCGGCCGGTGTGCCGAGTGTGACCGAAGCTTGCGCATTCGTCAGCCGGCAATGCGTTACCGGAGTTTGGTCAGGCCAGGACGCTGAAGCCTATGGTCGTGGCATCGGCATCGCTGCGGGCGAATACATCGCCGCCATGCATGGTGGCCACCGCCTTGACGATGGCCAGGCCCAGGCCATGGCCATGGGTGTGGCCATTGTCGTGGCGGGCGGCGTCGACCCGGTAGAAGCGGTCGAACAGCCGTGGCAAATGCACGGGGTCGATCGCCGGCCCTGGGTTGGAAACGGCGATGCGCACCGTGCCGGGTTGCGACTCGATGCGGACAGTGATGCGGCGCCCGCATTCGGTGTGCTGGATGGCATTCTGCAACAGGTTGGTAACCGCCCGGCGAAAGCGCGCCGTGTCCAGCGAGGCCTGTGCCTCGGTGTCGCCTTCGATATCCACGGCCAGGCGCATATCGTCCAGGACGAATTCGAAGAACTCGATGGTCTTGCCGACTTCCGCCGCCACGGGCGTGCGCACCAGCCCGGTGGCGGCCTCGCCCTGGTCGGCGCGGGCCAGGAACAGCATGTCGTTGACGATGGCGCGCAGCCTGTCGAGCTCTTCCAGGTTGGACTGCAGCACTTCCTCCAGGTCCGCGGCGCTGCGGCGGCGCGACAGCGCGACCTGGGTCTGGCCGATCAGGTTGGTGAGGGGGGTGCGCAGCTCGTGGGCGACATCGGCATTGAAGGCTTCCAGGCGGGTATAGGCGGTTTCGAGCCGGCTGAGCGCGCCGTTGAAGGCGCCGGCCAGGTCGGCCAGTTCGATGGGCAGCGTGGCGACGTTCAGCCGCTGCGACAGGTGCCGGGGGCTTAGCATGCTGGCTTCGCTCGATAGCCGCTGCAGCGGCAGCAGGCCCATGCGGGCCACCCAGTGGCCTAGCAGCATGATCAGCAGCACGGCCGACAGCAGCAGGCCGGCCAGGGCGATCAGGAAGGTATGCAGCGTATGGAAGTAGGGGGCCGTCTCCATTCCGACGATGAATTTGACGGTGGGACGCTCCTGGAGCGCCGGGACGGTGCGGACCAGTACGCGCATGGGGTATTCGCGGCCGGGCATGGCGATGCTGTAGAAGCCGTCGGCCGGCGGGCTGGCGGCCAGGCTGTGGGGGACGTCCTTGCCATAGGCGTAGGCCGGATCCGGGCTCAGGATCCAGAAGCGCAGGCTGCCGTCGGCCGGCGTCAGGGTGTCCATCTTGGTTTCGGCGCGGCTCCAGCGTTCGGTGTTGCCCATGCGGTTGAGGGCATACAGCATTTCGTTGGCGGTGGTGTCCAGCACCTCGGTCTGCTGGCGGGCCAATTCCGTCCGCAGGACGCCGTATAGGGCAATGCCGATCAGCGAAAAGGTCAGCAGCGCAACCGATGCGAACATCAGCGCCAGGCGGGTGGTGATGGAACGCTTCATTCGGGCAGCGCTTCGTCGCGCTGTTCCAGGACATAGCCCATGCCGCGTATGGTATGCAGCAGGCGGACGCCGAAGGGCGCATCGATCTTGGCGCGCAGCCGCTTGATGGCCACCTCGACGACGTTGACGTTGCTGTCGAAGTTCATGTCCCAGACCAGCTCGGCGATCGCGGTCTTCGAGAGGATCTCGCCCTTGCGCCGTGCCAGCACGGCAAGCAGGGCAAACTCCTTGGCGGTCAGGTCGATGCGCACGCCGGCGCGTTGTGCCTTGCGGCTGGCCAGGTCGATCTGCAGGTCGCCGATACGCAGGTGCATGGGCTCCTGGGTGCGGCCGCGGCGGGTCAGGGCCTGCAGGCGGGCCAGCAGTTCCAGGAAAGAAAACGGTTTGACCAGGTAGTCGTCGGCACCGTCCTGCAAACCGCGTATGCGGTCTTCCACGCCGTCGCGCGCCGTCAGCATGATGACGGGCGTCTGGCGCAGGCGCCGCAGTTCGCGCAGTACGCGAAAGCCGTCCAGCCCCGGGAGCATGGCGTCCAGGACGATGACGTCGTAATCATGCTCCAGGGCCAGGTGCTGGCCGTCGATGCCGTTGTGCGCCAGATCGACGGTGCAGCCCTGCTCGGTCAGCCCCTTGTGCAGGTAGTCGGCCGTTTTGAGCTCGTCTTCGACGATCAGGATTTTCATGCCGCTCTTTACCCTATTTCTGCACCAGTGGCTCGTCCTGCCGGGTGCCGTCCGCGCCGGTCCGCCGCGCCGCCTTGCGATCCGCGCGGGCCTGCTTGCGCTTCAGGTACCAATAATGCGCGCGATCCAGGTAAAGGTAGACGACGGGTGTGCTGAACAGGGTCAGGGCCTGCGACACGATCAGCCCGCCCACCATGGCGTACCCCAGCGGGCGCCGCAGTTCGGCGCCCTGGCCGTTGCCCAGCATCAGCGGCAGACCGCTGAGCAGCGCGCACATCGTCGTCATCATGATGGGGCGGAAGCGCAGCAGGCAGGCCTGGTAGATGGCTTCCTGGGGCGACATGCCGTGCTCGCGTTCGGCGTGCAGGGCGAAGTCGATCATCATGATGCCGTTCTTTTTCACGATGCCGATCAGCAGGATGATGCCGATCAGCGCGATCACACTCAGGTCGTAGCCGCCCGCGCGCAGGATCAGCAGCGCGCCCAGGCCCGCCGAAGGCAGGGTGGAAAGGATCGTCAGCGGATGGATGTAGCTTTCGTAGAGGAAGCCCAGCACGATATAGACGGCGATCAGCGCGGCGGCAATCAGGTAGGGCTGGGACTTGAGCGAGTCGCCGAACGCACGCGCGGCGCCCTGGAACGATCCAACCAGCGTGGCCGGCACGCCCATGGCCGTCTTGGCCGCGTCGATCGCCTGCACCGCCTCGCCCAGCGACGTGCCGGGCGCCAGGTTGAAGGACAGGGTTACCGCCGGGAACTGGCCCTGGTGGTTGATGGCCAGGTAACCCGTCTTGGTGGTGTCCAGCTTGACGAACGTGGACAGCGGAACCTGCTCGCCGGTCAGCGGGGATGTCAGGTACAGCTTGCTGAAGAGGGAGGGATCGCGCTGCAGCGCCGGCGTGACTTCCAGCACGACGTGATAGCTGTTCAATTGCGTGAAGTACTGCGCCACCTGGCGCTGGCCGATGGCGTCGTAGATCGTGGAATCGATCAGGGCGGGGGAAATCCCGAAGCTGGACGCCCGCGCACGGTCGATGGTCAGGGTAGCGGTGGGGGCGTTGCTTTGCTGGTCGGAGGCGACGTCGGTCAGCTGGGGCAATTGCGCGAACCGCGTGGCCAGCCTGGGCGCCCATTCGTTCAGTTCGTCCAGGTTGGAATCGGTCAGGGTGTACTGGTACTGCGTGCGCGACAGCCGCCCGCCGACGTTGATGTCCTGCCCGGCCTGCATGTACAGCGTCACGCCTTCCACCTGTGCGACCTTGGGCCGCAGGCGGCGGATCACCTCGTCGGCGCTATCCTTGCGGCCATCCTCCTTGGAACGCAGGCCGATATAGAACCGGCCCGTATTGAATTGTGTCGGATCGCCGTTCATGCCGAAGGCCGCCACATCCTTGTCCTGGCGCACGATATCCGCCAGCCGCACCATGCGGCTGTTCATGGCGGCGAACGAAGAGTCCTGCGCCGATTGCGCGAAGCCGAAAATGTAGCCCGTATCCTGCTGCGGAAAGAAGCCCTTGGGGATCGTCAGGAACATCAGCGCCGTAACGGCCACCGTCGCGATGAAGCTCATCAGCGTGATGAACTGGTGGCGCAGCACCCACTGGAGCCCGCGCTTGTAGCCGCCCAGCATTACGTCGAAGCCGCGCTCGAACAGCATGAACAGCCGCCCGTGTTCGCGGCCATGCTGGTTCTTCAGGTAGCGCGAGCACAGCATCGGCGTCAAGGTCAGCGACACAATGACCGAAACCAGGATGGTCAGCGTGACGGTGACGGCGAATTCGCGAAACAGCCGGCCGACGATCCCGCCCATCAGCAGCAGCGGGATGAATACCGCGACCAGCGATACCGAGATGGACACGATGGTGAAGCCGATCTCGCCGGCGCCTTTGTAGGCGGCCTCCAGCGGACCCATGCCTTCCTCCACGTGGCGATAAATGTTCTCGAGCATCACGATGGCGTCGTCGACGACAAAGCCCACCGCGATCGTCAGCGCCATCAGCGACAGGTTATCCAGGCTGAAGCCGGCCACGTACATCATGGCCGCCGTTCCCATCAGCGCCAGCGGGACGGTGATGCAGGGTATCAGCGTCGCGGCGACGTCGCGCAAAAAGACGAAGATGATCATGACCACCAGCACGATGGTAAGGATCAGCGTGAATTCCACGTCCTGCACGGACGCGCGGATGTTCTGCGTGCGGTCGATGATGGTGTTGATCTGCACCGTCGGCGGGATGGCCGCGCGCAGGCGCGGCATGGCATCCTTGATGGCGTCGACGGTATCGATCACATTGGCGCCCGGCTGCTTGCTGATCTGCAGCACGATGCCGCGCCCATTGGTGATCGTGTTGCCGGGCGCCGCCGCCGGGCCGGCGTAGGCCCAGGCGGCCAGTTTGTTGTTCTCCGGGCCGTCCACGGCCACGCCGACATCGCGCACGCGGATCGGCGCGCCGTTGCGATAGGCGATCACCATGTCGTTCCACGGGGCCGCCTTGAGCAACTGGTCGTTGGTGTAGGTCGTGAAGCTTTGCGTGGGCCCGTCGATCGTGCCCTTGGGCTGGTTCACCGTGGTCGTCGCGATGACGTTGCGCACATCCTCCAGGCTCAGGCCCAGCGACTTCAGCTTTGCGGGGTCCACCTGCACACGCACCGATGGCTTCTGCTGGCCGCCGATATTGACCAGGCCGACCCCCTTGATCTGCGAAATCTGCTGCGCCAGGATGTTGTCGGCGTAGTCGTTGACTTCGGTGATGGGCAGCGTGTCCGACTGCACGCTCAGGATCATGATGGGGGCGTCGGCCGGGTTGACCTTGCGGAAGGTCGGCGCGTTCGGCAGGTTGGACGGCAGTTGTCCGGACGCGGCGTTGATGGCCGCCTGCACGTCCACGGCGGCCGACTCTATGCTGCGGTCCAGGTCGAATTGCAGCGTGATCTGCGTCTGGCTCTGGCCGCTGAGCGATGTCATCTGCGACAAACCGGCGATCAGCGAGAACTGCCGCTCCAGGGGTTGGGCGACGTTCGACGCCATGGTCTCCGGACTGCCGCCCGGCAGGCTCACCGTTACCTGGATGGTGGGGAAGTCCACCTGCGGCAGCGGCGCCACGGGCAGCAGCGGCCAGGCGGCAATGCCGACCAGCAGGATCGCCAGTGCCAGCAGGCTGGTGCCGATGGGGCGCTTGATGAAGGTGGCGGAAATACTCATCGGCCTTCTCCCTTGGGCGCATTGGCACCCGTGCCGGCCGCGGGGGCATCCGGTGCGCTGGCGCGCGTGGCGGTGGCGGCCGGCCGATCCGCCATCGCGGTCGCCGCGGCGGATTCGCGCGTGTGCAGGCCGGGGCGCAGCTTGTATTGCCCGTCCACGACCACGCGTTCGCCGGCCTTCAGGCCGTCGTCCACCACGGCGACGTTGTCCTGGATCACCGCCACGCGGATCGGCTGGATGCGCGCGATACCCTGGTCGTCCAGCGCATAGGCATAAGTGCCGTTCTGTCCGCGCTGCACGACGGCAGCGGGCACCGTCAGGGCCCGCTTGCGCACGCCCAGCTGCAGCCGCGCGTTCACGTATTGGCCCGGCCACAGCACATGGCGCGGGTTGGGAAACAGCGCTTTCAGCTGCACGGTGCCGGTGGCGGTGTCGATCTGGTTGTTGACCAGCACGAGCTTGCCTTCGCCCAGCGGCTGGTTGGATTCGCGTCCCAGCGCCGTCACGGGCAGTCCCTGCGGCGTGTCCGCCATCGCGGTATTGATGTCGCCGACCGCGGATTCCGGCACCGTGAAGATGACGGAGATGGGATCGATCTGGTTGATGACGACCAGGCCGCCGGTGTCGGTCGCGTGCACGATATTGCCCGGGTCCACCAGCCGCGCGCCCACCCGGCCGCCGATGGGCGCGGTAATGGTGGTGTAGCCAAGCTGGACCTGCGCGAAGGCGACCTGGGCCTCATCCATCTGTACCGTCGCTTCCAGTTGCGACACCAGCGCACGCTGCGTGTCCAGTTGCTGCTGCGTGGCGGCGTCTTCCTTGCTCAGCTGGGTGAAGCGCTTCAGGTCCAGGCGGGCGTTGACCAGTTGCGCCTGGTCCTTGGCTTGCGTCGCCTTGGCCTGCGCCAGTTGCGCCTGCAGGGCGCGCGGATCCAGTTGCGCCAGCATCTGGCCGGCCTTGACGTCCTGGCCTTCGACGAAGCCCACTTTGTCGAGTTCGCCGTCCACGCGGGTTTTAACGGTCACCGACTGGTTGGCCGTCACGGTACCCACGCCGGTCAGGTAGATGGGCACGTCCTGTTGCTCGACCCGCGTGGATGTCACGATAACGGGCGGCGTCCTGGGCGCGGGCGCGTCGGCCGATTCGGCTTTTCGCGCCATGCCCCAAAAGGCGGCGGCGACGGCGACCAGCGCCACGCCGGCGACCGCGAATCCGGCGCGGCGCCGGGACAATGCATCTGCCATGATCTTCGCTCTCGTTTCCTGGAATTCGTTTCGCGTCAGCGGACGCCCGTGGCGGCCATGGCCTGCGCTCCCGCTCGCTGCGTGTTGGCCTTTCCGCCCTCCTGCGTGTCCACCTCTGCATCGGTCGCCGTGGCCCGCTTCATCTCGGCCGATGCCGCTGCTTTGGCGGCCGTGCCGGCGTCGGCCATCGGCGTATCGAGCCGCGCGGCGTTCCAGCCGCCGCCCGTAGCCTTGATCAGCGCGACGCTGGAAAGCAGGCGCCGTCCCAGCAGATCGACGGCGGTGCGTTCATTGGACAGGGTCAGCGCCTGCGCGGTGACGACGGTCAGATACGTGGTGGTGCCGGCGCGGTACTGCGCCAGCGCCAGGCGCTCGGAAAGCCGCGAAGCTTCCACTGCCTGGTCCTGCGCGACGCTTTCATTGGCCAGCACGCGCAGGTTCGACAAGTTATCCTCGACTTCCTGGAAGCCACCCAGGACGGTCTGCTTGTATTGCGCGACCGCGGCATCGAAGCCGGCGCGGGCTTCGTCCACGCGCGCCCCTCGCAGTCCCCCGTCGAATACCGTCTGGGCCAGCGCGGCGCCCAGCGACCAGATGCGGCTGGGGGTGTTGAACCACTGCGACAGCGCGGCCGTGCCGCTGCTGTAGCCAAGGCCGCCGCTCAGTATCAGGTCGGGATAATAGGCGGCTTGCGCTACCCCGATCTGCGCGTTGGCGGCGGCGGCAAGGCGTTCCGCGCTTGCGATGTCCGGCCGCCGCTCCAGCAGTTGCGATGGCACGCCGGCGGGGATGGCGGGCACATTGGCCTGCCAGCTTTCGGGCGCGGGCGGCAGCGTGAAGTCGGCGGGCGCGCGGCCGGTCAGGATGGCGATGGCGTGTTCGAGTTGATCGCGCTGCGTGTCCAGGTCGATGGCGGACGCCTGCGCCGTGTGCAGTTGCGCCTCGGCCAGCGCGACGTCGGAACGCAGGGCGACGCCGGCGTTGTACTGGCTTTGCGTCAGTTTCAACGAGCGCTCGAAGGCGGCGATGGTGCGCGCGAACAGGGCCTTCTGTTCGTCCGTGACGCGCAGCTGCAGATAATCCTGGGCCAGGGCGGCCTGCACGCTCAGGCGGGCGGCGGCCAGCTGTGCGGCGCTGGACTGCGCGGTGGCGTTGCTGGCTTCGACGGAGCGGCGCACGGCACCCCAGAGGTCGGGTTCCCAGCTGGCATCGAGCGTGGCGGCATAGGTGTTGCCCAGTCTGGTGCCGCTGTTGGTCATGCTGCGCGTGCGGTCGGCCGATACGCCGGCCGTCACCTGCGGCCAGAAAGCCGCTCGCGCCTGCGCGACGAGCGTGCGGGCCTGCCGATACTGCGCGGCGGCCTGGGCGATGGTCTGGTTGGCGACATTGGCCTGGGCCATCAGGCGGTCCAGGGTTTTATCGCCGTAGATCTCCCACCAATTCTGGTTGGGATCGACCTGGCCGGGCTGGGCGGTCTTCCAGGGGCCGGCTTCCTTGTAGGCGGCGGGGATGTCCATGGTCGGGCGGACGTAGTCGGGCCCGACGGCACAGCCGGACAGCAGCGCCAACGCCGACAGCGCGGCCGGAACGAAGGAAAGGCGGCGCCCTGCGCGGCGCCCGGTCGGTGTAGGGGCGATCATGATGCCCGTACTGTACGAAGCGATCCGGGACGATAGGCTGTCCGAAAACTGACATTCCTGTCAGTTACATGGGGTGTGCCTCGGGAGCCGAGCGGAAATCGCCTTTTTGGGAGTGCGATTTCTTATTGTGCAGGGGGCGATGTCGTGGGATGTCGGTTCGCGGTTGGTGAGTGGTTTTTTTGCTGGTGCCGTCCAGCGGGGGTGGTGCCTGTCGGGGCCAGCCCGAAGGAGCCGGTCCGGCGCCTTCGCGCCGGACTCCCGCGTTGTCATCCTCGTACGGCGGCCGAAATGGCGGTGGTTTTCTTGCGGTTTTTTTGCCCGGCCGTCCTGCCTTCGGATTCCCTCGCGCGGCTCCAACGGGCTGGCCCCGACAGGCACCACCCCCGGCGGACGGCACCAGCAAACTACCCACC
>NZ_JBMQQZ010000076.1:0-45413 GCF_057362025.1 Bordetella sp.
GACAGGATGTCCACCCGCACGTGCTCGTTCTTCAGCAGCGTATAGCCCGCGGACAACAGGAACATCGCCCCGAACATATACCACTGCAGCTCCAGCCACGCGTTCGAGCTGCTGTGAAAGACCTTGCGCACCACGGCGTTACCGGCGCTGACCAGCACCACCAGCAAGGTCACCCACATCACCGCGCGGCCCACGCGCAGGTTTATCGCGTCGATCAGACGCGATAAGGCAAGTAATGATTTCATTGCTGCTCGCTTACTTGCCGCTGTTGCGCCCTATCGTGCCCATATAGCCGTCGAAGCTGCCGTCCGCCACGCGGAACCAGGGGATCTCGTTATCGCGGAAGGCCACCATGCTGTCGTAGATCTTCTTGAACATGGGGCTCTTGGCGCTCATTTCCTGATAGACCTTCAAGGACTCGGCATAGCAGGCGTCCATCACGGGCTTGGGGAAGGCCCGCAGCTGGGCGCCGTTGGCGATCAGCCGCCGCAGCGCGGCCGGGTTTTCCGCATCGTACTTGGCGATCATGTCATTCGTCGCGGCGGCCGACGCCTGTTCCAGCACGGCCTGGTAGTGCTTGGGCAGCTTGTTGTAGGCGTCCTGGTTCACATACAGCGACACCTGCAGGGTGCCTTCCCACCAGCCGGGGAAGTAATAGTATTTGGCGACCTTGTTGAAGCCCAGCTTCTCGTCGTCGTAGGGGCCGATCCACTCGGCGCCATCGATGGTGCCTTTTTCCAGCGCCGGATAGATATCGCCGCCAGCGATCTGTTGCGGCACCACACCCAGGCGCGACAGGACGGCGCCCGCGAAGGCGCTCATGCGGAACTTCAGGCCCTTCAGGTCATCGACCGACTTGATCTCGTTGCGGAACCAGCCACCCATCTGCGTACCGGTATAGCCGCAGGGGAAGTTGACGACGTTATACGTCTTGAACAGTTCGCGCAGCAGCTTCAGGCCATCGCCGTGCCGCATCCACGCATTCATCTGGCGCGTGTTCAGGCCGAAGGGCACCGCGGCGTCGAAGCTCAGCGCGGGGTCCTTGCCGAAGTAGTAGTAGGAGGCGCTGTGCCCGCACTCCACCGTGCCGTTCTGCACGCCGTCGAGCACCTGCAGCGCGGGGACGATTTCGCCAGCGGGAAAGGCGCGAATGCTGAATTTGCCGCCCGTGGCCTCGCCCACGTATTTCGCCAGGTTCTCGCCGCCGCTGTAGATCGCGTCGGCGCTGCGCGGGAAGCTGGAGGCCAGGCGCCAATTGATCGTCGGGGATTCCTGGGCAAAAACGGGGGAAGCGAGGGTGGCGCCACCGGCGGCGGCGCCCAGGGTGGCCTTTTTCAGGAAGGAACGGCGTTGCATTGCGGATGTCTCCCGGGTGTAGGAATGAACGGAGCTCGCAGCGCCGCCCGGGTAGGGCGGGCGCGAATAGGAATTGTGGAGGGCAGCTTTCAAACAACTGCCGTTTGGGTCGCCATCTTAAGGGCGAGAGCGCCGGGCTGCGCTTGCGGATAACCCTTAATGATTGTTACGGCACCACCATTTTGCTGCATTGCAACAGACGAAGGGCCGCCATCATCCAGCCGGAAAACCTGCATGGTTTCGTGCGTGCTCCGTGCCAGGCCTTCCAGCGAAACGGCAGCCCCGGCCACCTGCTCGACCAGTTCGGCGTTCTGCTGCGTAATGCTATCCAATTGGGCAACGGCCGCATTGACCTGCGAGATCCCGGCGAGCTGCTCTCTCGACGCCTCGGTGATTTCGCCGATCAGCGCATTCACCTCCTGCACGCTGCCCAGCACGTCGGCCATGGTCTTGCGGGCGACCGCCGTCCTTTCGCTGCCCTCCGCCACTTTCACGCCGGATTCGTCGATCAGGTGGCGGATCTCTTTCGCCGCATGGGCGCTGCGTTGGGCCAGCGAACGCACCTCTCCCGCCACCACGGCAAAACCACGCCCCTCTTCCCCGGCGCGCGCGGCCTCGACGGCGGCGTTCAATGCGAGGATATTCGTCTGGAAGGCGATGCTGTCGATGACTTGCGTGATCTCGCTGATGCGCCGCGACGATTCCAGCATCCCCTGCATGGTCGCGCCGACTTCCTCGACGGCGCGTGCGCCACGCTCCGCGACCTCGCTGGTCCGCGCCGACAGTTGGCTTACCCGCTGCGCGGACTCGGCCGCCAGGCCCACCGTACCGGTAATCTGCTCCATCGACGCGGCCGTCTGCTGGACGTTGCCGGCCTGCGTTTCGGTGCGCTCGGAAAGATGCGCGTTGCCCTGGGCGATTTCCGCGGTCCCGGTCACGATATCCTGGCTTTGGTCGCGCGCGTCGCGCACCACGGAGCCCACGTTGATGCGCAGCTGTCCGAGCGCCGCCTGCAATTCGCCCAGTTCATCGCCGCGCGTCCTCTCCAGCGGCTGCGTAAGGTCTCCCGCGGCCAGGCGATAGGCGGCGGCCAGCACGTCGTCCAGCGGCGCCGCCACGCTGCGGCGCAGGAACCCCCACGCGGCCACGATCAGCACCAGGCGCAACAGCCACGCGCCAGCTTCCCACGCCACCGCGTCGGCCGGCATCAGGCGGTCGATCGCCAGGAAACACAGCATCAACAGCGTCAGCAGCGTCGTCAGCTTGCCCACCACGCCCAGCCGTGCCATTTCCGCCATCCGGCCCGCCAGCGTGCGCTTCACCCGCCGGCCGTTGGCCAGGGTGTGAACCCGCCGTCCGGCTTGCGCCTCGTCGCGCATGACGGCATAAAGCGCTTCCGCCTCCTCGACCTGTTCTTGCGTGGCTTCGGTGCGCACCGACATATAACCGACGGGCTCGCCATCCTTGAGCATCGGCGTCGCGTTGGCCATCACCCAGTAGTAGTCGCCATTCTTGCGGCGATTCTTGACCGGCGCGGACCATGGGCGGCCGGAGGAAATCGTCGCCCACATATCCCGGAAGGCCTCTTCCGGCATGTCGGGGTGGCGGATCACGTTATGGGGTTTGCCCAGCAGCTCCTCCTTCGAAAAGCCGCTGACTTCGAGGAAGGCGGGATTGCAGTAAAGGATTCTCCCCTTGGCGTCCGTCGTGGAAACCAGGGTGCGTCCACGAGGGAACGGATATTCCTTGTCCGAGACGGGAAGGTTCACGCGCATATCTTCAGCTGTTCCAGTGAGTGTTGCTTATCGACCGCCTGCTTCGGAACGCTGACAAGGCCATCTTGCTTATCGGTATCCCCGCCGCCTCCCGCAGTCGGCTCATTCTGGCTCCTATCGGGCCATCATCCCTTGCGTTTTATCAAATTGTAAGCAATGTCTGTATGAATAGGACAGAATGCAAGGCCGGCCGGCGGGATGTCCCCGCCGGCCGGCCTTGAAAACAAGGGATGGCAGCGCGCGCGCCCTTCTCCGGGCCTCCGCGGGCCCGCAGTGTCAGGACCTGAAAAAGGCCGTCGGCGTCATCAAGCGGTTTTCCTGGCTGACCAGGTAGGCCGCCTCCGCGCTGCGGGACAGATATGCCGCCCAGTCCGGATCCTTCTGCAGCGCCTGGCGCCTGGACTCGCGGTCGGCCGCGCTTTCATAGACCCAGATGTGCATATAGCTGTTGACGTTGCCGGCATCCGTCTGCAGGTAGGCCAGCGGCGTGCCGAGGTGGCGGCTTTGGACGGCGTAGCCGTGCTCCGCATAGAGCGCCAGATGCTTTTTCAGTGTGCCGGGGCGGCAAGTGTAGGTACGTACGTCGTAAAGCATGGATCGTCCTCGAAAAGCAGAAGGAAAATGTTCCGGACCGTCGCGAGGCGGTCGCGCCAGGACTAGTCGGCGCTTGCGCCGGATTGTGTAACCAGGGTCCGCCAACGCACGACGTCGTCCTGGACGTAGCGCTGGAATGCCGCATGGCCGTCGCCGATCGGATCCGCCCCCAGTCCCTTCAGCTTGGCCTGCACATCGGGATCCCGCACCGACGCGACGATGGCGCGCGAAAGTTCGTCGACGACCGGCTGCGGTGTATCGGCCGGTGCGAACAGGCCGAACCAGGAACGCGCATCGATCTGCTTGAAAGCGGTTTCCGCGAACGCCGGCACCTCGGGCAAGGCATCGCTGCGACGATCGCCGGACAGGGCCAATGCCTTCAACCTGCCGCCCTTTACCTGCGAGAGGACCTCCGGAAGATTGGCGAACATCAGTTGCACCTGTCCGCCCATGACGTCGTTCAGCGCCTGTGCGCCGCCCTTGTAAGGCACATGCGTCATCTGCCGGCCGGCCAGCACATTGAATTGCGCCCCGGCAAGATGCGCCGCGGTGCCCGTGCCGCCCGAGGCATAGTTCACGCGGCTTCCATTGGCCTTCGCATAGGCGGCCAGCTCGGCGGGCGTGGACGCGGGTACGGCCGGGTTGACCACCAGCAGCAGCGGTACCGATGCCAGGTTGGACAGGCCGACGAAATCGCGCGTCAGGCTGTAGTCCAGGTGGCGGTACAACGACGCATTGATGGCATGGCTGGACGTCGCCATCAGCAAGGTATAGCCATCCGGCTGGGACCGCGCGACCAAGGCGGCGCCGATATTGCCGTTCGCGCCCGCCTTGTTCTCCACCACCACCGGCTGCTTCAGCCGCACCGCCACGGCTTGCGCCACGGTGCGTGCGATCACATCCGTGGCGCCGCCCGGCCCGAAAGGCACGATGACCCGTATCGGATGATCGGGATAATCCGCCAGCGCCGGCGCAGCCACCGTCCCCACCAGGGCAAGCGCGCCCAGGCGCGCGGCCAATTCCTTCCATTTCTTCATTGTCGTCTCCCAGGTTTTCTTATTCGGCGGGCCGCGCGTTCATGCCATGTTTCGGTGGATGCACTTTACGCAATACCGTTCCGCGGGCGTTAGGACAGTTCGCCCCTTGTATTGGACTTTTTCCCGCTCAGTCCAAGGCCCGCGCGTACCTCCGGCGGAAGTCTCCTGGGGTGCACCGCGTGTGCTTCTTGAAGAACCGCGTGAAATAGGCCGGGTCGTCGAAGTTCAGCCTGAAGGCGATCTCGGCGATGCCGAGTCCGGTGTTGCTGAGAAGCCGCTTGGCCTCCAGAGCGATGCGTTCCTGGACCATCTGGCTGGCGGTCCGTCCGACGGTGCGCTTGACCGCCTCGTTGAGTTGGCGCTCGCTGACATGCAGCGCCTCCGCGTACTGCCGGATCGCGGTGTAGGCCAGGTAATGGGATTCGATCAACAGCGAAAAGCGCTTGGTCAGCGCATAACGGGGGCCGGAAATCGCCCCGCGCTCTTCCGCGGAATACAGCCGGCGCAAACGTGTCAGCAGAATCAGCAGGTACGACCGCACGATATCGAAGCGCCCCGGCTGCCGGGCGCGCGTTTCGGCCTCGATTTCCGCCAGCAAGGGGAGCAGCGCGTCGTGCTCGCCGCGCGACAGGTACATCACCGGCGCGTCGCGGTTCAAATGGAAGAACGGAAACTGGGCGATGTCATCGGCGCGCGGAAACATGTGCGCGAAGAACGCCGTGCTGATATTCAGGACGTAGCCGTGCGGCTTGACCGTGGAGGTCCACGCGTGGATCTGTCCGGGCGACAGGAAAAAAACCGAACAATCACGCACGTCGAAGGTTTGGAAATCCAGCATGTGCGAACCTTCGGCGCGCGTCATCCACAGCAAGTGATAGTAATTGTGGCGATGGGGAAAGCCGCGCGGAATGTCGTCGCGGTCCTGCAGCCTGACCAGATCGAAATAAAAGGCATCTTCCGCGCCCGCGAAGTCCGACGTCTCGAAAACCGGGAAGTCGGCCTGTTCCAGGCGGTCCAGGGCTGTCGTCACGCGTTGTCTCCGCTATCGCCGCACCCGTCTTTGCAGCGTGCCGCCGCCATTGTAGGCGGCCGGAGACCCGCGACTACCCAGGCCAGCGCGTCAGTGGCTGATCATCCACGGACGGCTGTCGACAAAGGTCTTGCCGCCGTCGGCGGTCTTGCGCGTCTTGCCGGCGGACCTGCCGCCGCCGCAGCAGCCGCAATTCATGCCATGGCCGGCGCGGGTCGCGCGCGGTTCATGGGCGTTGCGCTCGTTGGCGGCGCGGGCGCGATTGACCGCCGAGGACAGCGCCCCCAGGGCGGGCGCGCCCGCCACGATGCGGGCCGAGGCCGCGCCACAATCCGGACAGGACGCGGGGTCGCGCCATTGCGCCAGCGGCCGCATGGCGGCGAAGTCGCCACATTGCGCGCAGGAATAGTCGTACAAGGGCATGGCGTTCTCCAGGATAGGCCTCGTGGAAGATCAAAGGTCGGGCGACAACGGCATATCGACGCCGCCGGCGACCGCCTTCACCGGGCCGCTGGCCGAGGGCTGGATGTCGAACTCGAAGATTTCGGTTGGCAGCCAGAGCGTGGCGCAGGCATTGGGGATATCCACGACCCCGCTGATATGGCCCTGCACCGGCGCGGTTCCCAGGATGGAATACGCCTGCGCGCCGGAGTAGCCGAACTTCTTCAGATACTCGATGGCATTCAGGCAGGCCTGCCGATAGGCGATATGCACGTCCAGGTAATGCTGGCGTCCCCCCTCGTCCACCGAAATACCCTCGAAAATCAGGTAGTCCTTGTAGTTCGGCGTGATCGGACTGGGCTTGAAGATCGGATTGCGGATGCCGTATTTGTCCATCCCGCCCTTGATCAGCGAAACCCGCATATGGATCCAACCCGCCATTTCGATGGCGCCGCAGAAGGTGATCTCTCCATCGCCTTGCGAAAAATGCAGATCGCCCACCGACAGGCCACCGCCCTTGACGTAGACCGGGAAGAATACCCGTGAGCCGCGCGACAGGTCCTTGATATCGCAATTGCCGCCATGCTCGCGCGGCGGCACCGTGCGCGCGCCTTCGGCCGCCGCCTTGTCGCGCGCCGCGCCCTGTAGCTTGCCCATGTGAGCGGTGTGCGGCGCTGGCGGATTCGCCAGCGGCGGGACACGCGCGGGATCGGAGTCGATCAGCGCCTGCTCGCGCTTGTTCCAGGTGTCCAGCATCGCCTGGTCGGGAAGGCAGCCGATCAGGCCGGGATGGATCAGGCCGGCGAAGCGCACCCCGGGGATATGACGCGACCTGGTGAACATGCCCTCGAAGTCCCAGATGGATTTCTGAGCTTGCGGGAAGTGTTCCGTCAGGAAGCCGCCGCCGTTCTTCTTGCTGAAGAAGCCGTTGAAGCCCCACAGGCTGTCCTGTTTGGCCCCGATATCGAGGAAGTCGACAACCAGCAGGTCGCCCGGTTCGGCGCCCTCTACGCCGACGGGACCGGACAGGAAATGCACCGTGGACAGGTCCACATCCCGCACGTCGTCGGCGCTGTCGTCATTCTTGATCGCGCCGCCGGTCCAGTCGTAGGTTTCCAGCACGAAGTCATCGCCGGGCTTGACCCATGCCGCCATGGGAATGTCGGGATGCCAGCGGTTATGGATGCTTTCGTTTTCGTATGGCGACTGGGCGAGATCGACCTTGATCAGGGTATCGGGCATGGCATGCTCCTTTGGGTGATGGAACCTAGACGGACAGATAACGGCTGATGGTTTGTTCATCGACCTGGCCGCGCAGGTCCTCATGCACGAAGCGGCCCTTGTCGATGACGATCAGCCGGTCGGCGATCTGCATGGTGAAACTGAGCACCTGTTCGGAAACGACGATGGCCAGGTCCTTCAGCTTGCGGATCTCCAGCAGCGTTCGCGCGATGTCCTTGATGATCGACGGCTGTATGCCCTCGGTGGGCTCGTCCAGCATCAGCACCTTCGGGCCGGTCACCAGCGCCCGCGCGATCGCCAACTGCTGCTGCTGGCCGCCGGAAAGATCCCCGCCCCGGCGCCGGCGCATCTCGTGCAGCACAGGGAACAGGGCGAACACCTCGTCGGGGATGGGATCGCGCAGCGCCCGGCCCGGCAAACCGGTGCGGATATTCTCTTCCACCGTCAGGGTGGGAAAAATCATGCGGCCCTGCGGCACATAGGCCACGCCGCTGCGCACGCGCTGGAAGGTCTGCAAGGCGGTGATGTCCGTGCCGTCGATGCTGACCTTGCCCTGCATCGACGGCAGCACGCCCATCATGGTCTTGAACAGCGTGGTCTTGCCCATGCCGTTGCGTCCCATGACGGCGACGATCTCGCCCCTGGCCACGCTCAGGTCCACGCCGTGGATCACGCGGCTTTGTCCATACCCGGATACCAGGCCCGAAACATTCAACATGCGGATTCTCCTGCGCGCGCGCTCAATGACCCAGATAGACTTCAATGACACGAGGATCGGACTGGACCTTGTCCATCGGCCCCTCGGCCAGCACCTTGCCCTGGTGCAGCACCGTCACCTTGTGCGCGATGTTCTTGACGAATTCCATGTCATGTTCGATGACGATCATCGAGCGGTCCTTGCTGATGCGATTGAGCAGCTCGGCCGTTTTTTCGCGTTCCGATACGCTCATGCCCGCAACCGGCTCGTCGAGCATCATCAATTCCGGCTCCTGCATCAGCAGCATGCCTATTTCCAGCCACTGCTTCTGCCCATGCGACAGCAGTTCGGCCGAGTGCTCCAGCATGTCGGCCAGGAAAATATCGCAAGCCACCTGCTCGACGCGCTCGATCACGTCGGCGGTGCGGCGAAACGCCAACGCACCGAAGACGCTGCGCCCGCGCGGAAACGACACTTCGAGGTTCTCCCGCACCGTCAGGGTTTCGTAGATCGACGGCGTCTGGAATTTGCGGCCCACGCCGGCTCGCACGATCTCGTGCTCGGCCATGCGGGTCAGCTCCGTATCCTTGAAGCGGATGGAGCCCGCGGTCGCCTTGGTGCGGCCGCAGATCAGGTCCAGCACCGTGGTCTTTCCCGCGCCGTTCGGCCCGATGACGACGCGCAGCTCGCCCTTGTCCACGTACAGGTTCAGATCGTTCACCGCGACGAAGCCATTGAAGGACACCGTCAGGCCCTCGACGTACAGGGCGAATTCCTGCGCGGCGGCCGGCCGCGCGTTCATCAGGGGCGGATTCATGCGACCTCCGTGTGGGACGCGGCCTTGGGCGGCACGGCTTGGGCGCGCGGTCCCCGGCGCAGCCGTGGCTGCACGTATTGGGTATACAGGCCGGCCAGCCCGTTGGGAAAGGCCATGACGACGGCGATGAAAAGCCCGCCCATCAGGAACAGCCACAGCTGCGGAAAGCTTTCGGAAAAGTAGCTCTTGCCGAAGTTCACCAGCAGCGTTCCGTAGACCGCGCCCAGCAGCGAAAGGCGCCCGCCCACCGCCGCGAAGATCACCATTTCGATGGAGGGGACGATACCCACGAAGGACGGCGACATGAAGCCCACCTGCAGGGTGAACATGGCCCCGCCGATGGCGGAGAAGACCGCCGCCACGCAGAATACGAATATCTTGAAGCCCGCCACGTCGTAGCCGGAGAAGCGCACCCGTTCCTCTTTGTCCCGCATGGCCACCAGCAGCTTCCCCAGTTTGGACGAGAGCAGGAACCTGCCGAACAGCAGGCAGGCGAACAACAGCGCGCCGTTGACGAAGTACAGGATGACGCGCGCCGAATCGGTGCGGATATCCCAGCCCAGCAGGGTTTTCAGGTCCGTGATGCCGTTGACGCCGCCGGTCAGCCCTTGCTGGCCGATGATCAGTACGGAAAGGATCAGCGCAATCGCCTGCGTGACGATGGCGAAATAGGTATCGCCCACGCGGCGCTTGAACATCGCCACGCCGATCACGAGCGCCAGCAGCGCCGGCACCACGGGCACGGCAATCAGCGTGAACAGGAAGCTCTTGAACGGCACCCAGAACCACGGCAGCGACGTGATCTGGTTCCAGTCCATGAAATCCGGGATGCCGGGCGTGGATTGGATTTTCGTGGCTTCGACGGTGGATGCTTCCAGCTTCAGGAACATCGCCATGCAATAGCCGCCTATGCCGAAGAACACGCCCTGCCCCAGGCTGAGTATCCCGCCGTATCCCCAGCACAGCACGAGCCCCAGCGCCACGAAGGCGTAGGTCAGGTACTTGCCGACCAGGTTCAGGCGGAAGCTGTCCAGCAGCAGCGGAAAGACCAGGAAAACCAGCGCGGCCAGGACGGCCAGGCCGATCATGCCCTGGCGTCCGCCCAATACATTCTTGTAGATGAGTTTCACGTTCGAGCTCCTGGACCTGCTTATTTGCGGACTTTGATCGTGAACAATCCCTGCGGGCGCAGCATCAGGATGATCACCACGGCGGACAAGGTCAGCACCTTGGCCATGGAGCCCGTCAGGAAAAACTCCGACACGGACTGCGTCTGGGCGATAACGAAGGCCGACGCGATCGTGCCGTAAAGACTGGCTGCGCCGCCGAAGACCACGGTAAGGAAGGTATCGACGATGTACAGCGATCCGCTGGTCGGGCCCGTGGAGCCGATGGTGGTGAAAGCCGCGCCGGCGATGCCCGCGATCCCGCATCCCAGGGCGAAGGTCACCCGGTCCACTTTCCTCGTGTCGATGCCCACGGCCCCGCTCATGACGCGGTTCTGCATCGTCGCCCGCACGTGCAGGCCCCAACTGGAGCGAAACAGCGCCAGCAGCAATCCGACCGTCAGGATCGCCGTGATCGACATGACGATCAGCCCGTTGATGGGGATATCCACGCCCGGCAGCGGCTGCACCGAACCCATCAGCCAATCGGGCAGTGTCGGGCTGACTTCGCGCGGACCGAAGATCGAACGCAGCGCCTGCTGCAACACCAGCGACAGACCCCAGGTGGCGAGCAGGGTATCCAGGGGGCGGCGATACAGGTGGCGGATCATCAGCCATTCGGTCAGCCAGCCCAGCGCGAAGGTCACCGCGAAGGCCGCGGCAATGGCCAGGAAGAAGTAATAGGGCATGACCGCGGGCGCATACTGCTGCGTCAGTTCCGAGAACAGGCAGGTCGTATAGGCGCCGATCGCGAGGAATTCCCCATGCGCCATGTTGATGACACCCATCTGTCCGAAGATGATGGCCAGGCCCAGCGCCATGAGCAGCAGGACGCTGAACACCGACAGGCCATTGAAGCCCTGCATCAGAAGAATGGCGCCAAGATCGGAGAAGGATTCCATGGGCGAGCCTTTGCGTGGGAAAAGCGGGACCGCGCCGCCCTCGGGCCGGGGCCCGGCGGGCGGCGCCTGCCGTGGACCGGATTACTGGTAACCCTCGGGGAAGGGATCCGGCTTGATCAGGTCGGGCGTCTGGTAAACCACATCGAACTGCCCGTCCTTGCGGATCTGCCCTACGCGCGTACGGCTCCACAGGTGATGGTTCGGGTCCACCTTGACGTAGCCTTCGGGCGCCTGCTTGAACTCCAGGTTGGGCGAGGCCGCCACCACTTTGTCCACATCGAAGCTCTGGGCTTTTTCCACGGCCATCTTCCATAGCCAGGGGCCCAGATAAGCGGCCTGGGTGACGTCGCCGATCACCGCGTTCGGGCCGTACTTCGCCTTGAACGCGGCAACGAACTTCTTGTTGTTCTCGTTGTCCAGGCTTTGGAAATACTTCATGCAGGACCAGAAACCTTCGGCGTTTTCGCCGCCTATTCCCAGCAGTTCGTCTTCCGTCACCGAGATGGTCAGGAGCTTCTGCTTCTGCGCCGTCACGCCGGCCGCCTTCAGCTGCTTGTAGAACGACACGTTGCTGCCGCCGACCACGTCGGCGAATACCACGTCGGGCTTTTTCAGCTTGATCTTGTTGATCAGCGAACCGAATTGGGTATGGCCCAGCGGGTAGTATTCCTCGCCCACCACTTCGCCCTTGAGCACGTGTTCGATGTGCTTGCGGGCGATCTTGTTGGAGGTGCGCGGCCAGATATAGTCGGAACCGACCAGGTAGAAAGTCTTGGCCTTCTTCTCCTTGGCCAGCCAGTTCAGGCTGGCCAGGATCTGCTGCGTGGCCTCCTGGCCGGTATAGAAGACATTCTTGGACTGCTCCAGGCCCTCATAGAAGGTCGGGTAGTACAGCAGGCCGTTTTCCTTTTCGAACACCGGCAGCACGGCCTTGCGCGAGGCCGACGTCCAGCAGCCGAACACCGTGGCCACCTTGTCGCTGACCAGCAGCTTGCGGGCCTTCTCGGCGAAGGTAGGCCAGTCCGACGCGCCGTCTTCCTGGATGATCTTGATCTGGCGCCCCAGGATGCCGCCCATGGCGTTGATCTGCTCGATGGCCAGTCGCTCGGCCTGGATGGAGCCGGTTTCGCTGATGGCCATGGTGCCGGTGGCCGAATGCAACTGTCCCACCGTCACTTCCGTATCGGTTACGGCCAACCCCGTGGTATTGACGGCGGCCGTCGCCGGGCCCGCGGCGCGGCCCAGCCCGGGGATGCCGATCAGCGGCAGCGACGCCAGCGCCAGCGCCGCGCGGCGCCGGGCGGGCGAGGCGGGGTCTTGTTCAAAAGGGGGTTTGCGAGACATCGAACGCTCCTTGCGGATGAGACGCTTCAGGGAAAAACCCGATGCCGCGACCGCTATCGCGCGGTGCCGCATCCGGGGGTTCGATGCGATACTAGGTACCCATACCGCACTGCAACATACGTTGATTGACGTAGTGGCTGTTACGTCGCCAGGCGGTACAAACGCGGCATACGTCGAATGACGCATACCGGAGATTCCAAGCGTGGATGCTGGCGCACCTCAACGCATCGTCAAGATACGGCGCGACTACAACACCTGGGTTGCCAACGAGACCCTGGAGGACTACGCCCTGCGGTTCACGCCCGTGTCGTTCCGTAAATGGTCGGAATTTCGCGTCGCCAATACCGCCCTCGGGGCGGTGTCCTTCCTGGCACTGGAGGCCATCGGCGGCGCCCTGGCGCTGAACTACGGCTTCGACAATGCGTTCTGGGCCATCGTCGCCGTGTCCATCCTGGTGTTCTTCACCGGCCTGCCGATCGCCTACTACGCCGCGCGGCATGGCCTGGACATGGACCTGCTGACCCGCGGCGCGGGCTTCGGATATATCGGCTCGACCATCACGTCGCTGATCTACGCGTCCTTCACCTTCATCTTCTTCGCGCTGGAAGCGGCCATCATGGCGCTGGCGATCGAAGTCTGCACCGGGCTGCCGCTGTGGCTGGGCTACATGGCCTGCGCGATTGTCATCATCCCATTGGTTACCTACGGCATCACACTGGTGAACCGGCTGCAGTCATGGACGCAGCCGGTGTGGCTGACGCTCCTGGTGCTGCCCTACGCGTTCATCCTGTTCCAGGACCCGGGCGCGCTGCGCGGCCTGATGGATTTCCCCGGCCGCCACGGCGGTGGCGGGCACTTCGATCTGCTGCTGTTCGGCGCCGGCGCGGCCGTGGCCGCGTCGCTGATCACGCAGATCGGCGAACAAGTGGATTTCCTGCGCTTTCTGCCGGAAAAGACGGCCGGCAACCGCGGCCGTTGGTGGATCGCCCTGCTGTGCGCGGGGCCGGGATGGATCGTTCCCGGGGCGGCCAAGATGCTGGGCGGCGCCTTCCTGGCCTGGCTCGCGCTGCAGCACGGCGTCCTCGCCGCCAAGGCGGCCGACCCCACCAAGATGTACCTGCACGCGTTCGGCTATGTTTTCTCGCATCCGGGCGGGGCGGTCGCCGCCATGACGGCGTTCGTCGTCATTTCGCAGGTCAAGATCAATGTGACGAACGCCTATGCGGGTTCGCTGGCGTGGTCGAACTTCTTCGCGCGCATCACGCACAGTCATCCGGGCCGCGTAGTCTGGCTGGTGTTCAACGTGCTGATCGCCATCGGCCTGATGGAAATGGGCGTGTTCGACGCGCTGGAGCACGTACTGGCCATGTTCGCCCACGTCGCGATCGCCTGGATCGGCTCGCTGGTGGCCGATCTGGTGATCAATAAGCCCCTGGGGCTAAGCCCGCGGGGAATCGAGTTCCGGCGCGCCTACCTGTACGACATCAATCCCGTGGGCGTGGGCGGCATGCTGATCGCGCTGGCAACCGCCTTCATCGCCTACAGCGGTGTGATCGGGGCCACGGCCCAGGCGCTATCGCCTTTTATCACCCTGGCCGCCACGTTCATCGCCGTCCCGGCGATCGCCTGGGCCACTCGCGGCCGCTACTACCTGGCCCGCCAGCCGCACGCCCTGCATGCCCATGGCGCCGGCCTGAGCTGCGTCATCTGCGCCAAGGCGTTCGAGCCTCAGGACATGGCGCACTGCCCCGCCTACAACGGCGCCATCTGTTCGCTGTGCTGCACGCTCGACGCGCGCTGCCAGGATCGCTGCAAGACCGGCTCGCGCCTGCAGGACCAGCTTGGCGACGCGCTGCGGCGCATATTGCCGGGCGCGGCGACACCCCTGTTCCATAACCGCCTCGCCCATTACCTTGTCATCCTCGGGATGATAGCCGGCCTGTTCGGGGCCATCCTGGCGCTGATCTACTACCAGGAAGCGGTGACCTTCGGCCAGGCCGGCGCGAACATCGCCGTGCTGCGCGCCACCTTCCTGAAACTGTTCGCCGCCCTGCTGCTGGTCGGCGGAGTGGCCGCGTGGTGGCTGGTGCTGACCAACGAAAGCCGCCAGGTCGCCCAGGAAGAATCGGACCGCCAGACCCACCTGCTGTTGCGGGAAATCGAAGCCCACCGCCAGACCGACGCGCAACTGCAGAAGGCCAAAGAGTCCGCGGAGGCGGCCAATCTGGCCAAGAGCCGGTTTATGGGCGGAATGAGCCACGAACTGCGCGCGCCCTTGAACAGCATCCTGGGCTATGCGCAGATACTGCAGCGCGACACCGCCATCCCGCCGAACCGGCGCGAAGCGATCGACGTCATCCATCGCAGCGGCAAGCATCTGATCGGCCTGATCGACGGGCTGCTGGACATCGCGCGTATCGAGGCCGGCAAGCTGCGCCTGGAGAACGGCGAGCTGCGCCTGCCGGAATTCCTGGAACAGATCGTCAAGATGTTCCAGCCCCAGACCGCGCTGAAGGGCCTGCGCTTCGACTACGAAGTCGCCGCCAATCTTCCCAGGATCGTCCACATCGACGAAAAGCGGCTGCGCCAGATACTGATCAACCTGCTGAGCAATGCGGTGAAATTCACCCGCGTGGGCCACGTGGCGCTGCGCGTGCGCTACGCCGCGGACATGGTGCAGATGGAAGTGGAGGACAGCGGCGCCGGTATCCCGGCCGACGATCTGGATCGCATCTTCATGCCTTTCGAGCGCAGTTGGGCCGCGGCGGATCACGCCGATACGGGGACCGGACTCGGCCTGACGATCTGCCGCATGCTCACCGGCATCATGGGCGGCGAACTGACCGTCCGCAGCGAGGTAGACCGCGGCAGCGCATTCACCCTTAAGCTTTTCCTGCCCGAGGTACGCTCGCCGCGCGGCGATACGCAGCCGGCGGCGTCCATCGTCGGGTATGCGGGCGAGCGGCGCGCCGTCCTGGTGGTGGACGACCAGCCGTCGCAGCGCCGGATCCTGCGCGACATGCTGCAACCGCTGGGCTTCGACGTGCTCGAAGCCGGCAGCGGGCAGGAATGCCTGGCCTGCGTGCATACCCTGCGCCCCGCCCTGATCCTGATGGATATCACCATGCCGGGCCTGCCCGGGTGGGAGGTGTGCCGTCTGCTGCGCGACCAGGGCGTGGGTGCCCCGGTCATCATCGTATCGGCCAACGCCTATGGCGTGGACCCCAAAGAGGCGGTCCAATGCGGACTGACCGACTGGCTCGTCAAACCTGTCCTTCTGGACGAATTGGTGGCGAAGATCGGCCTGCATCTTCGCCTGGACTGGATCCTGCGACCGGCCGCCGTGCCCCCGCACGTCCCCGCGACCGCCCTGCACGACGTCCCCCTGGACCGCGAGGACGCGGAGTCCCTGCTGGAATTGGGGGCCATGGGATACATCAAGGGCATTTCAGCCCGGCTGGACGAAATCCGGGCACGCGCCCCACATGCGGCGCCGCTGGCCGACCGGCTCGGCGCGCTGGTCCAGGACTTCCGACTGGCCGAATACAACGCCTTGCTCAAGGAACACATACAGCACCATGCCGCGGCCCTCCGATAAGAACCTGGTTCTACTGGTGGACGACACACCGGACAACCTGAAAATGCTATCCGACGCCCTCGACGACGCCGGATACATGGTGGTGGTCGCCACCGACGGTCTGTCGGCGCTGGAAAGGCTGGACTATGTGGTCCCCGATATCGTGCTGCTCGATGCGGTGATGCCCGGCCTGGACGGCTTCGAAACCTGCCGGCGCATGAAGGCACACCCCGCCGCCAGCCATGTACCGGTGGTCTTCATGACTGGCCTGACCGAGCCGGAGGACGTGGTGCGGGGCTTCCGCGCCGGCGGGATCGACTATGTCGTCAAGCCGCTGGATACCGACGTGGTGCTGGCGCGCCTGCAGGCCCACCTGCGCAATGCCCGCATGATGTCGGTCGCGATCAACGCCATGGACGCGGTGGCGAATGCGGTCGTGGTGCTGGACGAGGCCGGCGCGGTGACGTGGAAAACAGCCAAGGCACGCCTCTGGCTGGCGGAATATTTCGGCCGCGATGAGCCCGGACGGGATCTGCCCGCGCCGCTGGCGGCCTGGGTCGCGCAACAACTATCCCGCACCGGCACCCCCAGCGGCAACGATGCCGGTGACGCTGCCGACGCGGCCGGCGGGGATCCTCCGGACTTCGTGCGGCAAGCAGGCGACCGCCAGTTGCGTGTGCGCCTGACGGCGTCGCGCAAGGCGGGCGAATACGTATTGCTCATGGACGAGCGCTGCGCGCCGGCCGATCCGGCGTCCAGCCTGGCGGCCACCTACCAGCTGACCGCGCGCGAGCGCGAGGTGCTGATCTGGCTGGCCAAGGGGAAGACCAACCGCGACATCAGCGACATACTCGGAATGAGCCCGCGAACCGTCAACAAGCACCTGGAACACGTTTATGTGAAGCTGGGCGTGGAAACAAGAGCCGCCGCCACGGCGCTGGCCTTGACCCATATGCACGCGACGCTTTTCACCGACACGGCGGCCCAGGCCAAACGTTAAGCCGCTTCTCCTAGGACCGGCCCGGATACCCCACGGTCTGCGCGAGTATCGGCACTTCATCCTCGTTCAGCGATAGGGCCTCCGCCAGCAAGCGCGGAGATATCCACCCGCGCACCACGCTGGCCAGGCCGGCCGAGGCGCAATACAGCGCCACGTTCTGGGCAATGGCCCCGGCCGTCACGGCGGAAAACCGGTCGCGTTGCTGGACGGGCATTTCCAGCAGCCGCGAGGTCTGCACCACGTAGACCAGATCCAGCGGTGCCTGGCCGACGAAGTCCTGGTAACCGGTCTGCCCCCGCGCATCCACCGCATGCTTGAGTACCAATTGGTGTTTGGCTGGATCGTAACGGTAGACACCATCCGCAAGCGCGACGTAGATATCGATCTCGTTGAAGGCGTGAGGCGATGGCGCGGTCCGCCCCCCCGTCACGGGCCTGTTGATGCCGTCCGCCGCCCACAGCAGTTCGCCGAGCGTGGCGGTCGGCAGCGGCCTGGGCGCGAACTCGCGGCAACTGGCGCGGCGGCCCAGAGCCTCCATCAACGGCACGCCGGCCTGCCGCGAGGGTGGGTCCAGCGCGATGGTATGAGGGGGCGCCTGCTTGACCGCTTTCAACGGAAGGGCCACCGCCGGTTTGTAGGTAAGAAGTTGCGCTTCGCTCATATCCGACTCCCTTCGCAAGGTTGCCATGCCGATCGCGCGCCGCCGCCGCCGCCGCGCTGCATCCCGCTTTTGAAGTTAGCGTGAACGTCTCCCGGCCTATTGATATAGATCAGGCAACGGGCATTCTTCGCGCCCTATCGCGGGCGGCGGGCTGGCCGGTATGATCCTCGCCATGGAACTTCGACACCTGCGCTACTTCCTTGCCATCTGCGAAGCAAAGAGCTTTTCCCGCGCGGCCGACCGGCTGCACGTCACGCAGCCCACCTTGTCGCATCAGATCCAACAACTGGAGGAAGAACTCGGCACCCGGCTGCTGGAGCGGCGCGGCGCGCGCACCGAGCCGACTGCCGCCGGCGAAGTGTTCCGCGCCCATGCGGCCCAGGCCATGCAGGACGTTGCCGCCGGCGTGATGGCGGTTCACGAACTGGAAGGCCTGATACGCGGCAATCTGTCGGTCGCGGTCTTCCATTCGTTTTCGAACACGCGGTTGCCGGCGGTCTTCGCGGATTATGCGTCCCGCTATCCCGGCGTGCGGATCGTCGCGCGCCAGCTGTCCCGGGACGATATGGAAAAGGAACTGCTGAGCGGCCGGCTGGATTGCGCCATCGGCTACCTGGAACCGGCGGATGACGGGCAGATCGAATCGCAGACCCTCTTCGACGAAGCCCTGGTACTCGTGGTCGGTGCGCGCCATCCCTGGGCCGCGCGACGCAGCATTGCGATGAAACGATTGGCCGAACTGTCCCTGGTCCTGCTCACCCCCGAATTCGGCGCGCGCGCATACCTGGATGATTATTTCGCCGGTATCGGCGCAACGCCCCATATCGTGCTGGAAATGAACGCCATCGATCCCATCCTGGCGACCATACGCGACACCGCCCTGGCCACCGTCCTGCCCCAAGGCGCGGTAGGCGATACAAGACGCGTCAAGGCCGTGCGCCTGACCGATCCCGTGCCCAAGCGCCGTGCGGCGATCCTCTGGCGCCGGCACGGGACGCGCTCGGCGGCGGCGCAACGGCTGGCAGAGATGTTGATGGCCGAATACGCCGACCGCGGCGCCGGCAGACCGCTATAACTGCCATCGATAGGCCGTATCGAAATAAATCATTTGATCTATGGGCTTCCACCGCCGCAGAATGAATTCCGCCACATCATGAGCCCATAGGGCCGCCGGCGAAATTTCAAGGGGAAGTGCCATGATTCTGTTTGCAGCGGCCCGCACAGGGCCGGGCAGCCGCTCGGCTGTCCAATCCGCCAATCCGCTCATGCGCGCAAGGGTAAAACTGCGCGGCCTGATCAACGTCATTCTGATGGCCTCGGCCGCCGCCGGAATCCTGGCCGCGACACCCGCCGCGGCGCAGGACTGGCCCAACCGGCCGATCCGGATGTTGATCCCGTTTCCACCGGGCGGCGTGTCGGACGTGATGGGCCGCTTCTGGGCACAGAAGCTGTCCGAAGCCCTGAAAACGTCCGTCGTCGTGGAAAACCGGCCCGGCGCGGGCACCACGATCGCCGCCGGCATCGTTGCCAAGGCGGCGCCCGACGGCTACACGCTGTACTTCGCGGACGTCACGACGCACGCCATCAACGCCACCCTCTACAAATCCCTGCCGTTCAAGAGTGATAAGGATTTCACGGATATCGCGCTGCTGGCGGCGGCGCCGCTGGCCCTGGTCATACCGCCCGACGTACCGGCCGCCAACCTGCAGCAGTTCATCGCATTGGCCAAGGCGAAGCCGGGCCACCTGAACTACGCGTCGTCGGGCAACGGCACCATCCTGCACCTGGCCGGCGAGACGCTCAAGCGCATGGCCGGCATCGACATGGTGCATGTCCCGTACAAGGGCAGCTCCGATGCGGTGATGGCGACACTGGGCGGCCAGGCTTCGGCGACCTTTTCGGCGCTGCCGCCCGCCTTGCCGCAGATCCGCACCGGCAAGCTGCGGGCCCTGGGGGTTACGTCGACGACGCCCAACGAGACGCTGCCCGGCGTGCCGCCCATCGCCGCGACGCTGCCGGGCTTCGACATGGTCCTGTACTCGGGGATCCTGGGCCCGGCGGGCATGCCGCCGGAGATCGTCGATCGTATCAATGCCGCGGTAAGCGGCGTACTGAAGGAATCCGCGACGCGTCAGTTCTACGACAGCGTCGGCGCCGACCCGGTCGATATCAGCCCGGCCGCATTCACGGCACGGATGACATCGCTGATCGCGGAAATGGGCACGGCCGTGCGCGATTCCGGCGCGGTGATCAACTGACAATGGAGAGAGAGTCGCATCATGCCTAAAGAAAATATCCTGCGTATCGCCGGGCTGGAAGTCCAGCCGGGACAACGCGCGTCCACCCTGTTGCATATCACGCGTACGCTGCGCGGGGATCTGGCCGTGCCTGTCCACGTGATCAACGGCGCCCATCCCGGCAAGGTATTCGCCGTGCTGTGCAGCGTGCATGGCGACGAGGCGATGCCGCTGCTGTCGGCGATGCAGCTATGGCGCGAGACGGATCCGGCCTCGATGCGAGGCGCCCTGGTGATCCTGCCGGTATGCAATCCGCTGGCCTTCTCGGACTTTCGCCGCGAAAGCGCGGAGCAGCGGGAAAACACCGACCTGCACCGCTGCTTTCCGGGCAACGCGCGCGGCTCGGTGACCGAGATGATCGCGCGCGTCCTGACGGACCAGGTACTGGACCATGTCGATGCGTTGTGCGACATGCACTCGGGAGGACAGGGCGGCCGCATACACCAGCGCGCCGACCTGAACGAGGACGCCACCGGCCAGGTACGCGAGGCCAGCCTGGAACTGTGCCGGGTATTCGGTACCGGCGTGGTCCATGTGAACTTCCTGCCGCCCTCCACCGCTGTGGGCTATCTGAACAGCACAGGCCGCGCCGCGGCCGGCGTCGAGATCGGCGGCACCTACATGAGCGGCCCCATGACCGACGAATTCCAGGCGCGCGTGGTGCGCGGCCTGCGTAACCAGATGAAGTCGCTGGGCATCCTGGATGGCGAACCGGAACTGCAAGGCAGGCAGTACCTGTTCACGCGCAAGGAACGCAAGGAATCGAATCCGACACGAGGCGGCTATGTCGTCTCGCTGGCCAATCGCGTGGAAGACCTGGGCCGGCGCGTCGCCAAGGGCGAGAAGCTCGGCTCGGTCGTGGACCCCTATACCCTGGAGGAATCCGAATCGCTGGCCGCGCCCTGCGACGGCATTCTTTTCTTCAGCCGCATGTCGGGGCCCGCGGAGGCCGGCGCCAAGGGCTATGCGATCGCCGATGCGGCCGGATTGCGGGAGATCTGATGCCGACCGACCATCCAGCCACGCGCTACCCCGCCGCGCGTCTGCATGAGTTCAGCGCGGCGGCCCTGCGATCGCTGGACGTCCCCCCGGACCACGCCGCGCTCGTCGCGGACTGCCTGGTGGCGGCCAGCCTGCACGGCGTCGACACGCACGGTATGGCGCGGCTGCCGACCTATCTGCGCCGCCTCGCGCAAGGCGCGATCAACGCGCGCGGGCAGCCGCGCGTGGCTCGCGAATTCGCCGCGACAGCGGTGGTCGATGGCGACAATGCCCTCGGACCGCTGGCGGGCCATATGGGCATGCGCGAGGCGATCGAGCGCGCGCGCCGCTTCGGCGTCGGCTATGTCGCCGTACGCGCCAGCAACCATTTTTCGTATGCCGCCTGGTACTGCGAGCAGGCCGCGGCGCAGGGCATGATGGGTTTGTGCTCGTCCGGCGGCGAACCCACGGTGGCGCCCTGGGGCGGCAGGCAGGCCTTCTTTACCAACAGCCCGTTGGCGTTCGCGGCGCCCACCAGCACTGACCCATTGGTCGTTGACCTGGCCACCAGCGTGAGCTCGCGCGGGAACATACTGCTGGCGGAATTGCTGGGACAGCCGATTCCCGCCGACTGGGCGCTGGACGCGGACGGCCAGCCCACGACCGATCCCGCCCTGGCGTTGAAAGGATCCGTCCTGCCCATGGGAGGCGCCAAGGGATATGCATTGATCGTCGCGCTGGAAGTGCTGAACAGCGTGCTGGCCGACGGCGCCATGGCGCCCGACGTGAAATCGCAAGCGGCGCAGGATGGCCTGCCGGCCGGCGTCCCGCATTGCTTCATCGCCATCCATCCCGAAGCGATGATGGAGCGCGGTGCCTATCTGGCCCGTATCGATGCGCTCCTGGAACGCACGCGCGCGGCGCCGCGCGCCGATCCGGAGCACCCCATCCGGCTGCCGGGTGAACGGCGGCGGCAGATCGCCGCCGAGCGCGCGGCCGCCGGCATTCCCTTGCCCGCCAAACTCGTCGATGAATTGCGCGCGGCGGCGCAGCGCTATGCCGCGCCGGCCGCGCCCCTGCTGTAAGGGCGTGCGGAATTCAATCCAGTGACCCAGTCGCACCGAGGATAGCCATGACTTCATTGACCGCCTATACGCGCCCCGATGGGCGCCGGGGCATACGCAACCTGCTGGCGGTGGTCGCCGCCACGGACGCGGCCAACCCGGTGGCGCGCCGGCTGGCCGAGGCGCTGCCCGACTGCGTCGCGATTACACCGCTCTATGGCCGTGGCCAATTGGGCGCGGACCTGGCCTTGTCGATCCGCACGATGGTAGGGCTGGGCAGCCATCCCAACGTCTACGCGACGCTGGTGGTCAGCCTGGAGCGCGTCGCCGGCACGCGCGTCTACGACGGCATCCGCGCGGCGGGGACGCCGTGCGAAGTCATGGGTATCCAGGAAGAAGGCGGCACACCCGCCCTCTTCCGGCGCGGCCTGGCCCTGCTCAAGGAATGGCGCGCGCAAGCCGAAACGCTGCGACGCGAGCCCGCGCAGATGTCGGAGTTCGTCATCGGCCTGGAATGCGGCGGTTCGGATACCACTTCCGGCCTGGTCGCCAACCCGGCGATCGGTTGGGTCACTGACGGACTGGTCGACGCCGGCGCGACCGCGATTTTTTCCGAACCGGTGGAATGCCTGGGCGGCGAGGCGACGCTGGGCGCGCGCGCGGCCAGTGCCGGCGTGCGTGGGCGCATCGACGCCACTATCCGCAAATACGAGGAAATCGCCCGTCGTGCCGGCGTGGACCTGAACAAAACCAACCCCGCGCCCGACAATATCCGCGGCGGCCTGACCACCATAGAGGAAAAGTCGCTGGGCTCCATCTGCAAGACAGGCAGCCGGCCCATCCATGGCGTACTGGACTATGGCGAGGCGGCACCTGCCTCGGGCCTGTACTTGATGGACGCGCCCGCGCCCGCCACGGAGAACATCACCGCGCTGGCAGCCGGCGGCTGCCACCTGATTCTTTTCGCCACCGGGGTGGGAAATTCGATAGGCAATCCCGTGTCGCCCACCGTCAAGATATGCGGCAACGATCGGACCTGCCGGACATTCGCCGATCACATCGATGTCGATCTCAGCGACGTACTGCTGCACGGCCGCTCGTTGGAAGATGCGGGGGAACGGGTCCGGGACGCGATGGCCGCGGTGCTGAACGGCCGGTTGACGCGTTGCGAAATCCTGGGTGAAACCGAGACTGCCATCAGCCGCATAGGGGAATCCGTATGAAAGATCCTCAATCCCTGGCCGCCGAGGCGAAAGTCTGGGTGGTCCATCGCGACGACAATGTGGGCACCGTGGTGGGCGGCGACATCCGTGAACGAGGTCCCGTTCCGCTCGCCGGCTCGGGCCAAGGCATGGTGGACGTATGCGAGCCGGTGCCTTACGGGCACAAGGTCGCGCTGCGTCCGCTGGACGCCGGACAAGAGATTGTCAAATACGGCGTGGCGGTGGGCCGCCTGTCCAGCGCCGTGGCCGCCGGCCGCCACGTGCATGTGCACAACCTCGAATCGCAGCGTGGCCGCGGCGATCTGGGTTAGCCCAAACAGCCGCCGGCCATCGCGTCCGCGTTGATTATCAGTTTCCGAACACCGACTCCAGCACCACACCGGTGGCCACGCCGATCAGGAAGAAATCCGGGCCGACGCTGATCCAGTGATACCCGTGCGGCGGCTGGTGCAAGTGGTAAGGCCGCCAATCCTCGACCACATACTGATAGCCGCGATAGGGCTGGGGCACGCGTTGGCCCTTGTGCCAGCGTTCCGGAGGGGGGTCGCCCCGGTAGGCCTGGTGCCTATCGCGGTCGTGGCTCTTGGAATGGCCGGGCGGCCGGCCCTTGCCGTCGTCGTGGCGGTCGTGGTCATGGTCGTGGGAATCCTGCTTCTGCGGCCCCGGACGCCCATGGTCCTGGTGTCCCGAAGGACCGTCGCCGCGCGATTGCCCGGGCGGGCCGTTGCCGCGTTGCGGGCCCTGGGAGCCATTGCCATGTTGTTGTCCCGGGGGCCCGGGCTGCGCCCATACATAGCTGCAACCGGTCGCGAGCATCGTCGCCAATACCGCCGACGCGATCTTTCTTTTCATCCTCATGGCTTACTCCTGCGATGTCGGCACATGCCGACGGCCCGACTATATCGGCACCTAATGGATGAGAAGCGGCCATTCGTTACCTGCCGTAAGGGCGGCCCCGATTTGAAATCGACTGTGACACCCATTCGTGGAATGCCGATTCAATTTGGGAATTTTGGGTAAAATGGCCACATCGATAAGCCGGATGACGCCATGAGCCTGCCTGCCCCCCTGGACGATCCCCTGGACCGCTTGCCGGTCGCCGCCGCTTCGTCCGTCAAGAAAGAGGGCTGGCGCGGCATGATGCGCGCGCTGGCGCCCGAAGGCCGGTTGCTGATCACCAATCACAATCAGCCGGAGGCCGTGATCCTGTCCACGGCCGAATACGCGCGGCTGGTGCACGCCGCGCAGGCCGCCAACCAGGCCATGCCCGATCCGCTGGCGGAGCTGCGTCGCCGTTTCGATGAACGACTGGCGGTGCTCGACGATGACGACGCCGGGGATCGCCTGCGCGCCGCGATGCGGTCGCCCGGCCGGCTCGACGGCAAGGTCAAGGCCGGGCCGACGTATTGATGTCGCGCCCCGTCGTTTATGTGCTTGCCGGTGTAAATGGCGCCGGCAAAAGCTCGATCGGCGGCCATCTGCTGACGCAGGCGGCAGTCACGTGGTTCAACCCCGACACCTTTGCCCGCGAATTGGCGCGGCACCACGGCTACGCGGTGGAAGACGCCAACGCCGCCGCTTGGAACGAAGGCGTGCGACGCCTGGAACGCGCCGTATCGTCAGGCAAATCGTTCGCCTTCGAAACCACGCTGGGCGGCCGCACCATCGTACGCAAGCTGATCGCCGCAGCGGCCACGCACGACATCCTGGTCTGGTTCTGCGGGCTGCGCGACGCAGAGCAGCATATTGCCCGCGTCCGGCTTCGCGTCGCGCAAGGCGGTCACGATATTCCCGCGGACCGCATCCGGCAGCGCTGCCGCACGTCGCTGTTGAACCTGCTGGCCTTGATGCCCAGGCTGGCGCAATTGCGCATCTACGACAACAGCCTCGACGTCGCCGTCGGCCAGGCCATACCGGAACCCCGGCTCCTGCTCTGGATGGATGATGGGCAGCGGGTCTTTCCGGCCACGCGTCGCGAGGCAAGCACTACACCGGACTGGGCCAAGCCACTGGTGGAAGCGGCCTTCGCCGACGCGCCCTGATCCTCGATAAGCGGGCGTTGCTTATGCCGCGCATCGGGCGCCGGGCGCATCACATATACACACACTCGTAAACCGCACGCGCATGGCTCAGTACCAAGTGCCACACGTTGTAGCCATATGTTTGGAGAGCAGGCTGGTCATATTGGAATTTAGGGTACGCTAGATTTGTCTGCATCAAAGCGGAGAACAGCGCGATGAGTGACAGAACCAACGGCAATACTCCGAAATACAAGCCGCTACCTCGCATTTCGACCGGCAGCGAAGGACTCGACGATATCCTGGTCGGCGGGCTCGATCGGCACCGCATGTATCTGTATGAAGGCAACCCCGGCACGGGCAAGACCACCATTGCCATGCAGTTCCTGCTGGAGGGCGCGCGCCAGGGCGAACGCGTCCTCTACATTGCCCTGTCCGAAACCCGTCAGGAAGTGGCCCTGGTGGCGGAACGCCATGGCTGGTCGCTGGACGGCATCGACATCTTCGAACTGGTGCCTTCGGAAACCACGCTGGATCCTGACCGGGAACTGACGGTGCTGCACCCGGCCGAGGTCGAGCTGAACGAGACGACCAAGCTTATCCTCGACAAGGTCGAAGCAAGCAATCCTTCGCGGGTGGTGCTGGACAGCCTGTCGGAATTGCGGATGCTGGCGCAAACACCGCTGCGTTACCGCAGGCAGGTATTGGCGCTGAAGCATTTCTTCGCCAGCCGGCAATGCACGGTCGTGCTGCTGGACGATCTCTCGTCGGATTCCGTGGATCTGCAATTGCATTCGATCTCGCACGGCGTCATATCGCTGGAACAGCTTGCCATCGACTATGGCGCGCAGCGCCGGCGGCTGCGCGTGGTGAAAATGCGGGGCATCGATTTTCGCGGCGGCTATCACGACTTCACGATCAAAAAGGGCGGACTGGCCATCTATCCGCGGCTGGTCGCGGCGGAGCATCACAAGGATTTCCCGCGCGACCTGACCTCCAGCGGCAACCCGCGCCTGGACGATCTGTTGGGCGGAGGGCTGGAGCGCGGCACCAATGCCTTGCTGATCGGCGCGGCCGGTGTCGGCAAATCCTCCATCGCATTGATGTACGCGATCGCAGCGGTCCAGCGCAACGAGCCCGCCATTGTCTTCGCCTTCGACGAAGGGCGCGGCACGCTGGAGGCTCGCGCCGAAGGGCTGGGCATGCCCATCAAGGCGGCGCTCGAGAGCGGCCTGCTCACCATCCAGCAGGTCGACCCGGCCGAGCTGTCCCCCGGCGAGTTCGCCGCCATCGTGCGCGACAGCGTGGACCAGGGCGGCGCGCGCATCGTCGTCATCGACAGTCTGAACGGCTACCTGAACGCCATGCCGGACGGCCGCTTCCTGATTCTGCAAATGCACGAACTGCTGACCTATCTCGACCAACAGGGCGTGAATACGATATTGGTGCTGGCCCAGCATGGCCTGGTGGGGCCGATGGAGACGCCGCTGGATATCAGCTACCTTAGCGATGCGGTGCTGATGCTGCGCTACTTCGAGCATGGCGGTAAGGTACGGCGCGCGCTATCCGTCGTGAAAAAACGCAGCGGCCGCCATGAGCAGACCATACGCGAGTTCCGGCTTTCCTCGCGAGGCGTGGAGGTGGGCCCGCCCTTGGCATCGTTCAGCGGCGTTTTCTCCGGCACGCCCCAGTACACCGGCGAAAACCTTCCTCCCATGCCGAGCGACGACAATGGAGCTGCTTGACGGGCGCGAAGCCCGCGTTCTGGTCTTTGCTCCGATAGGCCGGGATGGACCGGCATCGGCGGCCGTGCTGCGCCGGTCCGGCCTGGATGTCGAAGTCTGTACCAGTATGGACGACGTGCTGGCTTGCGCGGACCAGGGCGTGGCGACCCTATGCGTGACCGAAGAGGCATTGTTCGGCAAAAACCTGGATGCCATGACAGCCTGGGTCGCGCGGCAAGCGGCATGGTCCGATGTACCGTTCGTGGTCCTTACCAGCCACGTACAGCAGCCCGCGGTGACGGCCTGGCGGCAGACCATGGTCGCTGCGTTGCGCAATGTCTCGCTCCTGGAGCGGCCGGTACACAGCATCACGCTGACCAGCGCCGTGCATGCCGCGGTTCGTGCCCGCATGCGGCAATACGAGATGCGCGCGCTGCTGCACGCGCGGGAGATGGCCGCCGCGGTTCTCGAAGACACGGTGCGCAGCCGGACGAGCGAGCTGGAAGCGGCCAACGCGGCGCTGCGCAAGCAGATGCGGGAGCGCGCCCTGGTCGAGGAATCGCTGCGCCATGCCCAGAAAATGGAAGCCCTGGGCCAATTGACCGGTGGCGTGGCGCACGACTTCAACAACCTGCTCATGGTGATTTCCGGCGGGCTGCAAATGCTGGACAGGCAGTCCGATCCGGATCGCCAGGCGCGCCTGCTGCGCGGCATGAAGCAGGCGGTCGAACGCGGTGCCGGCCTGACGCGGCAGTTGCTGACGTTTTCGCGGCGCCAGCCTCTGCAGGCGGAAACGATCGACCTCGCGCGGCGTATCCAGGGCATGCGCGAAATGCTGGAACGCAGCCTGAGAGGCGACATCAAGGTCAGCCTGCGCCTGCCGGATAGCCTGTGGGCGGTCGAGGTCGATCCGGGCGAGCTCGAGCTGGTACTGCTGAACCTGGCGGTCAACGCGCGCGACGCGATGCCGGCGGGGGGCACCATCGAGATCCGCGCCGAGAACGTACCGGACATGGACGAAGGCGGCCTGCGGGGCGACTTCGTCAGCCTTGCGGTCGTCGATTGCGGAACCGGGATGACGGAAGAAGTGAAGGCGCGGGTCTTCGAGCCCTTCTTCACCACCAAGGACGTCGGCAAGGGTTCCGGCCTGGGGCTGGCGCAGGTCTATGGTTTCGCGCGGCAGTCGGGCGGCAGCGTGCAGGTCATCAGCGAGCTGGGCAAGGGCACCACCGTGCGCCTGGCGCTGCCACGCTCCAGCAAGCCTTTATCCGCCGCCGCCCAGCCCGATATCGCGCCCCTTTCGGAGGCGGCGCACTGCGCGCACGTGCTGCTGGTCGAGGATGACGACGAGGTAGCGGCACTGGTCGCCGAAATGATGACGCAGCTGGGCTTCGAATCCACCCGGGTCGCCAGTCCCGCCGCCGCGCTGGGCGCCCTGGCCGATGGCCGGCGCATCGACGTGGTGTTTTCCGACATCATGATGCCGGGCGGCATGAGCGGCCTGGAACTGGCGCATGAAATACGGTCCCGGCGCATCGCTCTGCCCATCGTGCTGACCACCGGCTATGTGGGCCAGGACGCGCGCGCGGCCGAAAACGACGGCATCCCGGTACTGCCCAAGCCCTATCGGGTGGAAGACCTGGACGCGATCCTGCGCGCGGCGCTGGCGGGCCGGGCGCCGCGCTGATGGCGACGCCGGCCCGGGTGCATCAGGGTTTCCGGTAAGCCAGGTAATCGAGGTGGATGCCGATGTGATCCGCGATGTACCTGGCGTCATGCCAGACGCCCCAGATGAACGATGAGGAGCGGTTCGTCAGGTTCGGCAGGCCAAGGAAATAAATGCCTTTTTCCGCGGAGATCCCGCGCTTGTGCACCGGGTAGCCGTTCGCGTCGAACGTATCGATGTCCATCCAGCTGAAATCCACCTTGAATCCCGTCGCCCACAGGATGGTGCGGATGCCCGCCTTGGCGATGTCCAGCGTGGAGATCGGATGCGTCAGGCATTCCGGATCGTCGAGCAGTTTCCAGGCATCGGGTTCGGGCGGCAGGTCCAGTCCGTTCTGCTCGATATAGGCATCGGCCTCGCGCAAAACCTCGAAATAGTCCGCGTCGCCCTGTGCGATGTTCCTGGCCAGGCCTTCCTCGAAGGTCATCACGCCATTCTCATAGTTTTTGGTCACGCCGACCAGCGTGATGCCCATGTGCGCCAGCCGGCGGAAGTCGACGGTCTTGCCATTGTCGTAGCCGCTGACCGCGAACGCGACGTGCTCGCGCTTCGGCTTTTTCTTGACTTCGTCCCACATGCCCAGCGCGCCCAGCCACCAGCAGTAATCGCGTTGCCGGTAGGAACGGGGCGGACGATAGTGCTCGCCCACGGAAAGGTAAACCTCTCTGCCCGCCAGGCGCAGTTCCTCGGCGATCTGCGAGCCGGATGCGCCGGCGCCCACGACCAGCACCGCGCCCGCTTCCAATTGCGCCGGATTCTTGTAGGCCGAGGAATGCAGCTGGCGGATGCCGGCATCGGCCGGGACGATCGCCGGATAGCTGGGAACCTGGAACGGCCCGGTCGCCGCAACGACGTGCAGGGCCTCGATCACGCCCTCGGAAGTGGTGATGGTGAACCCTGGCCGCCCCGCGTTGCGCCTGACGTGCGTGACCTCGACCCCGGTGCGGACGGGTGCCTCGATCATGCGCGCGTAATCCTCGAAATACTGCGCCATGCGTTCCTTGGGCGGGAAAACCTCGGGACCGACATCGTCGAACGCCAGGTTGGGAAAGCGGTCGTGCCAGGCCGGGCCATTGGCCACGAGCGAATCCCATCGTTCGGAACGCCAGCGTTCGGCAATGCGCTTGCGTTCCAGCACGATGTGGGCAATCCCCTTCGAGCGCAGGTGCTCGCTCATCGCGATGCCCGCCTGGCCCGCGCCGATCACCAGCGTATTGGTTGTTTCGATGGACATTTCGAATTCCTAAGTAGTATCGAGACCTTGGCGGGCAGTGTGAGCGAGATCGCACGGTTTGATAACTTCGTTTTTCGGACGCCGGGCTTAGGAAAAAGCAAATGGCTGCCCGGCGATGGCTTTCGTTTTTTCCGATGAACCGCCTCAGTATCGACAAAGGGCCGCTGCCGGCTGCCTGCCGTATCCTTCGAAGCATCGATCATCAGACCGGGCTTCGACCTGTCGAGCCAGCCGCCCATGCAGACCAGCCCCCTTCCCCCGGAATCCGCCACCGCCGTCAGCCTGGAAGGCGTGGTCAAGAAGTACCGCGACCAGACGGTGCTGCAGCAACTGTCGCTGAAGATCCGGCGCGGCGAATTCCTGACCTTGCTGGGGCCTTCCGGCTGCGGCAAGACCACTCTGCTCAATCTGATAGCTGGCTTCGCGCAAGCCGACAACGGCGAAATCTTCATCGACGACCAACTGGTCACGGACCTGCCGCCCTATCAACGGCAGATCGGCATCGTGTTCCAGAACTACGCGCTTTTCCCCCACATGACGGTGGAACGCAATATCGGCTACGGCCTGCGCACGCGCCGCCTGCCATCCGCCGAAATCGCCCAGCGCGTGCGCGAGGCCATGGCGCTGGTGAAGCTGGATGGACTGGGCCAGCGCAAGCCCCGGGAATTGTCCGGCGGGCAGCAACAGCGCGTCGCCCTGGCCCGGGCCCTGGTGATCCGCCCCAAGGTCCTGCTGCTGGACGAGCCGTTTTCGGCGCTGGACAAGGGCCTGCGCGGTGCCATGCAGGTAGAGATACGCGAGATCCAGCGCCAGTTGGGCGTCACCACGGTTTTCGTCACGCACGACCAGGGCGAGGCGCTGAGCATGTCGGACCGCATCGCGGTGATGTCCAGCGGGGTAATCCGGCAGATCGCCACGCCCGACGAGCTCTACCGCAATCCTCAGGACCCCTTTGTCGCCGCCTTCCTGGGCGATGTGAATATCCTGCCCGCCCATTACCACGGCGCCGACCAGGACGGCATACAGCTGCGCCTGGGGGCCGGATTGATACGCGTCCCGCGCGAGCGCCTGGTCGGCGGTTCCCATGAAGGGCGGCGGCTGGACGTCTACGTGCGACCCGAGCAGATACGTCTCGAAAACCTGAACGGAGGCTCCGTCCTGAGCGGGACGGTCGTCAACCACGTGTTCCAGGGCGATCACATCGACTCCTACATCGACGTGGACATCCCCGTGGCGGGACACAAGCGCGTCATGGTCCGCAGCGCCGGACTCGACGCCCCCCGGCTGTGGCCCGTGGGCGCGGTCACCGCCCTGGTCCTGCCCGATCAAGGCATCAGCGTCTTCAACGCCGCGTCATGACCCATACTCCCGCCACCATGCAAGCCGTCATCGCGCGCCAGCCCGGCGACGCCGACGTCCTGGCCGTCGCCACGCGGCCCGTCCCCACCCCGGCCACGGGCGAAGTGCTGCTGCGCGTGCGCGCCGCCGGCGTCAACCGGCCCGACATCATGCAGCGGCAAGGCCTGGCCAAACCGGCGCCGGGGGTGACCGACATCCTCGGCCTGGAAGTGTGCGGGGAAGTCGTTGCATGCGGCCCCGGCGTGCCGGAGACCCTGCTCGGCCAACGCCTCATGAGCCTGCTGCCGGGCGGCGGCTATGCCGAATGGTGCGTGGCGCGTATGGACCACTCGCTGCCGGTGCCGGACGGCATCGGCGACGATGCCGCCGGCGCCCTGCCCGAAGGACTGTTCACGGTCTGGCACAACCTCTTCGAACTGGGCGGCCTGCGCATGGGCGAGACGGTGCTGATCCACGGCGCCGCCGGCGGCATCGGTACGCTGGCGATCCGCATGGCCCACGCCGCCGGCGCCAGGGTCATCGCCACCGCCGGCCGGACCGATCGCCTGCCCGCTTTGCGCGATATGGGCGCGGCGCATGCCATCTGCTACCGCGACGAGGATTTCGTCGCCGCCTGCCAGGATGTCACCCAAGGGCGGGGCGTGGATGTCGTGCTCGACATGGTCGGCGGCGATTACGTGCGCCGCAACCTGCAGGCGCTGGCCTTCGGCGGACGCCACGTCAGCCTGTCCTTCCTGCAGGGGTCCTCCGTCAATATCGATCTTCTGACCCTGATGCAAAAGCAACTGAGCCTGCACTCATCTACCCTGCGGCCGCAGAGCGCGGCGGAGAAGACACGCATGGCCACGGCCATCGCCACACACGTGCTGCCGCTGGTCGATGATGGCCGCATCCGCCCCCGCATCCACGCCGCCCTGCCCCTGGCCGCTGCGGCCGAGGCCCATCGGATGCTCGAAAGCGGGGCGGTGTTCGGCAAGGTGGTGCTCCTGCCATGACCGCACTGCAACTGCTTTATGCCCCGACGTCGCCCTACGTCCGCAAGGTCATGGTTAGCGCGCACCTGGCCGGGGTGGCAGACCGCATCCGATTCCTGGACAGCGCCGCCCACCCGATACGGCGCGACGGACGCATCGCCGCGCACAATCCGCTGGCCAAGGTCCCGACCCTGATCCTACCCGGCGGCCAGGCGCTGTACGACAGCCGCGTGATCTGCGAATACCTGGCCAGCCTGGGCGCCAACGACCACCTCTTTCCCGGCAACGGTCCGGCGCGATGGCTGGCGCTGACCCGCCAGGCGCTGGGCGACGGCCTGCTCGACGCCGCCCTGCTGGCCCGCTATGAGTTCACCGCGCGGCCCGCCGAACGCCAGTGGCCCGAATGGCGCGAGGCCCAGCTGGTCAAGGTGGATGCCAGCCTGGACGAAATCGAAGCCCAGGCGGCTGCCCTGGCGATACGGCGCCCGTCCATCGGCGACGTGGCGATCGGCTGCGCCTTGGGTTATCTGGATTTCCGCTTTCCCGACATCGACTGGCGCGCCGGCCACCCCCGCGCGGCCCGCTGGTTCGAGGAATTCCTGGCCTTGCCGGCCATGCAAGCGACCGTGCCACACGAAGCCTGAGGCCTGCCACCGTGAACAGCCCCATCGATACCACCTCCACTGCCACCGACGCCTTGACGGTCTGGTTTCTTAACGGCCCGAACGCCAATCTCTACGGCCTGGACGCGAACAAGACATACGGCTCGGAAAGTTTCCCCGTCCTGCGCGAGCGCTGCCAGAACAAGGCAGCCGCACTGCGCATGACGCTGAATTTTGTCCAATCCAACCACGAAGGCCAGTTGGTCGACTGGATCCAGGAAGCGCGCGGCACGGCGAGCGGCATCATTATCAACGCGGCGGGCCTGACGTATTCCTCCGTGCCCATCCTGGATGCGCTGCTGGCGTTCTCCGGCCGCATCATCGAAGTGCACATGAGCAATATCTGGCGACGCGAGAGCTTTCGCCATCATTCCTATATTTCCAAGGCGGCCGACGGCGTGATCGCCGGGCTGGGCGCCGAAGGCTACGAACTGGCCATCGAAGCCATGGCACGCCTGATCCGCCGGGCGGATTGAAGGACGACCCGATGAGCGCATCGACCACCGCGACGCCGTCAGGGTCGCTCGTATTCCACAGCGATTTCGACGACTTCGCGACCTGGCGCGACGCGCTGCGGGCGCGGCTGCCGCGGCTGGACATCCTTCACGCCAGCGAGATGTCCGACCGCTCGCGCATCCACTACGTCCTGGCCTGGAAGCCGCCCGAGGGCTTCTTCGACGGCATGGCCAATCTGCGCCTGATCGTCAATCTGGGAGCAGGAGTGGATTCGCTGGTCGGGCGCCGGGATCTCCCCGCCGGGGTGCCCATCACACGCATCACCGACCCGCACATGGGCCGGATGATGGCCGGCTATGTCCTCTTCGCCACGCTGCGCTACGCGCGCGATATTCCCCATTTCGAACAGGCGCAGCGGCGCGGCGAATGGGCGTACCGCCACCCGCGCTCCCCCGAGGACGTGCGCGTGGCCGTCCTTGGCCTGGGCGAGCTTGGCGCCTATGCCGCCCGCGAACTGAGCCGTCAGGGGCTGACCGTCATGGGTTGGTCGCGCAATCCGCGGCAAATCGAAGGGGTGCAATGCCACTCGGGCATGGATACGCTGGATGCCGTGCTGTCGCAAGCCGATATCGTCGTCGTCATGCTGCCGTTGACGCCGCAAACGCGCGGCCTGCTCGACCGGCAACGCCTGCAACGGCTGCCACGCGGCGCCGCGCTGATCAATGTGGCACGGGGCGCGCTGGTGGACCAGGCTGCCATGACGGATCTGCTGCGCAGCGGCCATATCGGCGGCGCCACCCTGGACGTCTTCGAGCGCGAACCGCTGCCTGCCGACGATCCGCTATGGCGGATGGAAAACGTATTGATCACCCCGCACCTTGCGTCCGTCGCCATCCCGGCCTCCGCCGCCATGCAGATCGCCGACAACATCCTGCGCGTTTCCGACAATCTGGAACCGGCGAACCGGGTCGACGCCGCGCGCGGCTATTGAACCAGCGCGAAGCGCCCGCCGGCCGCGGCCGCCTAGCGGGTTTCCTCGATGTTGAGAATTTTCCCCAGGCCCAGGAAGTAATTCGCGAACGCCAGCAAGCTGGCCGTCACCACGATATAGACGACCGACAAGGCGGCCAATGTAGGGTCCGCGAACTCGCGCACGTAGTTGTACATGAATACGGGCAGCGTCTGGGTGCTCTGCGTCGTGACGAACAGCGAGGCGGTGAATTCGCTGAAGGACATAATGGCTGCGAACAGCCAGCCGCCGAACAGCCCGGGCGCGAGCAGCGGCACCGTGATCGTGAACAGCACGCGCACGGGAGACGCGCCCAGGCTTGCGGCGCTGTGCTCCAGCCGTTCGTCCAGGTTCTCCATCGAAACGTAGACGCTGCGCAGCACGAAGGGCAGCACCAGCATAATGTGGCAAAGGATCACGATGGCATAACCGCGATCCAGCTTGAGCTGCGCCACCAGGATAAGCAGGCCCAGTCCCAGCGTGAAATGCGGGATCACCAGCGGCGACAGCAGGACGGCCTGCAGGGCGTGCTTGCCGGGGAACTCCAATCGCTTGACCGCGATCGCCAATGCCGTGCCGATCGCCAGCGCCAGCACCGAGGACCAGAGGGTGACGACCAGGCTGGCGCGGAAACCGTCCTTGAAGTCCGGATACGTGAAGACCCGGTCGAACCAGCGCCAGGACCACGCCGCCGGCGGGAAACTGAGCAGCGCCTTGTCGTTGAAGGAAGCCAGGGTCACTACCACCACGGGCAGCAGCACGAAAGCGAGCAGAATGCCCACCAGCAGCGGTGCGCCGATGCGCAGCCAGAACGGCGTGGCGTTACGTATTTTCATGTCAATGGTCCGTCGTGCTTTTCAGCCGGCGCGTCACCCTGCCCAGCAGCAGCAGGGAAACTACCGTCAATGCCAGGCCGGCAACGCTCAGGCTGGCCGCCAGGGGGAAATTCATGGAAGAAAATCCAAGCTGGTACACCAGCGTGGAAATCGTCGGCACCCGCCCGCCGCCTATCATCTGCGGCGTGGCGAAGGCACTGAAAGTCCAGGCGAAAGAGGTGGTGATGCTGGCCAGGATGCCCGGCATGGACAGCGGCAGCGTCACCGTCAGGAAGGTGCGCACCGGGCCGCTGCCCAGGCTCTGGGCGGCCTTTTCGTAATCCCGATCGATGTGCGAGATCGCGGTGGCCAGCATGAGCACGACGACCGGGATCGTCACATGCACCAGCGCGACCAGCACGCCGACGTGAGTGAACATCAGGTTCAGCGGCTGGTCCAGCACACCCAGCTTGCGCAGTACGGTATTGATGAAGCCGCTGCTGCCCAGGACGATGATCCAGGAATAGGTGCGGACGATCTCGCCCAGGAACAGCGGCGTGATCGAGACGATCAGGATGAAGGACTTCAGGACGCGATTGCGCACGCGCACCAGCGCGTAGGCCAGCGGATATGCCGCCAGCAGCGAACAGACCGTGGTCTCCACGCTCAGCAGGAAGGTATTGGCGAACGCCTCGAGATAGATCGGCTTGTCCAGGCCGGTGAAGTTCGCCAGCGTCAGGCCGCCGACGTCCATCGATCCCGGCACGAAGGCGCGCAGGCTGTACTGGAACACCGTTATCAGCGCGGCGCATATGCACAGCGCGATAAAGCTCGCCGGCGATATCAGCCATCCTCTCAGCCCCGAACGCGATTCCATAACTCCATCCGTTTTCGTCTACGTTGTCCTGCCGGAGCACGAACGTCCCGGCAGGACCGCCTGCCGGGACGTCGCGCCTGCGCATGCCGCGCCATCAGTTCATGATGTTCTCGGTGAACCACTTGCGCCACTCGGCGGTCTTTTCCGCGCGCAGCTTGTCGTCGATGACGATGGCCTGCGTGTCCCATTGCTGCTTGGTGGTGAACACGCCGGGCAAGGCGGCGTCTTGGGCGGAGACCTTGGCGTTATCCACCACCGGGCTGGCTTTTTTGTAGCTGACGATCTTGGCCTGCACCTCGGGCGACAGGGCGATGTTCATGAACTTGTACGCCAGGTCCTCCTTGGTGCTGCCCTTCATGATGGCCATGGTGTCCACGCCCAGCACGGCGCCCTCTTTCGGGATGACGACCTTGATGGGAACGCCCTGCCCGATCATGTAGTACGCGTTCATGGAGAGCAGGACCTGCACGGGCGTTTCCCCGGTGGCGATCAGTTGCTGGCTATTCGCGTCGTTGGTGTAGAAGGCCTTGAAATTGGGCTTCAGCGCCTTGAGCTTTTCCTCGCCCTTTTGCCACGTAGCCGCATCGCCGCCGGACAGCATTGCGGCGACCGTGATGATGTGGCTGGGGTCGAAGTCCGGCGCGGAAATCTTGCCCTTGAGCGCCGGGTTCCACAGGTCGTTCCAGCTATCGAACTTGATGCCCGGCGGCACCATGTCAGGCCGGTAGCCGATGGTATACACGTAGGCCCAGCTGCCGATGTGATACGGGCTGATCTTCGCGCGGTCGACCAGATGCGAATAGTTCGGCAGCTTGCTCGTATCCAGCTTTTCGTACAGGCCGGCATTGACGTAAAGCCAGCCGATGTGCGAAGTGGTGAACGTAATGTCGCTTTCGGGCTTGGTGGCCAGTTTGGCCTTGTTCAGCCGGTCTATCGTGCCACCGGTGATGTACTTGACCGGCACACCAGTCTGGCGCGTGAATTCCTTGCCGATGTTCTCGTCGATCAGATCCCGGAAGCTGCCGCCCCAGGTGCTGATGACCAAGGCGTCCTCCGCGCACGCCACGGTGGCGAACATCGCGCTGGCGAGGATCCCCGCCGATATAAGCTTTCGAACCATTGCAATCCCCTTGTGCTGTGTTGATGCGCTTGAATGCTTCCGATCGAGCGCAAATGATCGGATAGACCCATCGCCGGGCCAAGTCGCCTTTTCCTTGGGCATGGCTCGCATTTCCTGACGCGCCCATGGCCGGGGCGGAACGGTGGTGTTAACCCTGACGCTCCGCGCGTGCGGGTCGGAATTTCCGAGACAGTCCCCCGGAAAAAACAAATAGGCACGGCTGCCGCCTGGATCGACCATGGCGTCCATGCGGTCCAACGGATTCGCCAGAACACGGCTCCGCTCGGCGACACGGACATCCGATCCAACCTACCCCTACCCAACCATGAAACACACCCGCATCCGCACCTTCAATACCAAGGCGACCTATCCCGAACAGAACCTGGACAACGATCTATGCCAGGCCGTGGTGGCCCGGGGCAGCACCGTGTTCCTGCGCGGACAGATCGGCCAGAACCTGGACACCGCCGAAAGCGTGTGTATCGGCGACGCCGCGGGCCAGGCCGAACAAGCCATGGCGAACATCGCCATGCTGCTGAAGGAAGCCGGCGGAGAGCTCGAACATATCTGCAAGATCACCATCTACATCATCGACCCGCGCTATCGCGAGGCGGTCTACCGCGTGGTCGGACGCTGGCTCAAGGGCGTCTTTCCGGTCTCCACCGGCATCGTGGTGTCGGCTTTGGCCCGCCCGGAGTGGCTGGTGGAAATCGACGCGACCGCCGTCATTCCCGACTGACATCCGACCGGGGTTCCCGCCATGACTTTCTCGATCGTCGCCCGCTGCCCCGCATCCGGCCAGTTCGGCGCCGCGGTTTCCTCTTCTTCGCCCGCGGTCGCCGCGCGCTGCATCCGCGCCCGCGCCGGTGTCGGGGCGGCGGCCAGCCAGAACATCACCGATCCCGCCCTGGGCCCGCTGGCGCTGGATGCGATGGCCGGCGGCCAGACGCCCGAACAGGCGCTCGCCGGCCTGCGCCAGCGTCCCTATATCGAGTACCGGCAGCTCATGGCCATCGATGGCAGCCACCCGCCGGCCATCTACACGGGCAGCAGCGCGCTGGGCACGCTGGCGAGCGCGGCCGGCCGGGATGCCGCCTGCGCCGGCAATATGCTGGCATCGCTCGACGTTCCCGCCGCCATGCTGGCGGCATTCGAGCAGGCGCGGGGCACGCTGGCCGAACGCCTGATGCAGGCCCTGCTGGCGGGACAGGCCGCGGGCGGCGAGGCGGGCCCCGTTCACTCCGCCGGACTGTTGGTTTATGCCGACCTGGACTGGCCCATCGTCGACCTGCGCATGGACTGGGTGGAAACAGGACCGGTGGAAGCCCTGTACGAGGCCTGGAAGATATACGAGCCCCAGGTGGAGGACTACATCACCCGCGCGCGCGATCCGCGCGCGGCGCCCAGCTTCGGTGTGCCCGGCGATCTCTGACCGGTGCGTCCGGGGGCGAGCCCCGCGCAACGGTGGCGGCGGGCACGCCGCGGGCATATGTGGATACACTGCGATATCGTGCCGCGCGGATCGCCACAGGGGTGCGGGGCCGGTGGAGAGTCCCGCGGGCGGTTGCTCCGACCGGCGTCCAGGCCCACCCGATTACGTTCCCTCCCTGCACTATGCTCAATCGCATTTCCCTGCGGCAGATGGAGTACTTCGTCGCTACCGCCAAACACGGCAGTATCGCGTCGGCCTCCGCCCAGATCCATATATCCCCGCCTTCCATTTCGGCCGCCATCGCCCACATCGAAACCGAGCTGGGCGTGCAATTGTTCGTACGGCATCCGTCCAAGGGGCTCGCGCTGACCATCCTCGGGACGGAAGTGATGCAGGAATGCGAAGACCTGCTCGAACGCGCGTCCCGGCTGTATGGGATCGCGTCCGTATCGAGCGACACCATCCAGGGCGTGCTGCGCGTGGGCTGCTTCCAGTCGCTCGCGGCGATGGTCGCGCCGGAGGTCATCTTCGGCTTTTCGCGGGCCTTCCAGAAAGTCGAACTGCACATGATCGAGGGCGACCAGCAGGAACTTATCGGCAAGCTGCATACGCTGGACGTCGATGTCGCCATCACCTACGACCTGCAGCTGGGCGAAGAGATCCAGTTCGAGACACTGGCCCATCTGCCGCCCCATGTGCTGGTCAGCGAGCTGCACCCGCTCGCCCAGCAGATCGCCGTGACGCTGGACGAACTGGCCCAGCAGCCTATGGTGCTGCTGGATCTTCCCATGAGCAGGGAATACTTCATGTCGCTGTTCGCCAAGGCCGGCCTGGAGCCCAACGTCGTGGCGCGCTCGCGGTCCGAGGATGTCGTACGGTCCATGGCCGCCAACGGCATAGGCTATGCGCTTTTCAATGTGCGCCCGCGTTCGACCCAATCCCTGGACGGCAAGCGGCTCGTGCGGCTGCGCCTGGCCGGCGAACACCGCCCCATGCTGCTGGGGCTGGCCACCTACAAGCCCATGAAACCCTCCCGCCTGGCACAGGCTTTCATGCAACGCTGCCGCGCCTACATCTCGGACCAGTACATCCCGGGCATGAGCGCCGCCAGCTTCTTCGATCCTTATATCTCCGGCACCGCAGAGGACCAGGCCCCATGAGGCTACCCGCGTGCTTCCCTTTACCTCCGGCCTTCGGCGTCGCGCCGTCAGGGCCTTATCGCCATTAGCACAGCCATGACCAAGCCTTCGCCCTCCACCAGCGTCGCACTGTTGCGCGAACTGATCGCCTTCCCCTCGGTCACGATGACGCCCAATGCCGACCTGATGGCACGTGTACAGGAGTTGCTGCAGGACGCAGGCATCGCATCCATAATCGTCGCCGATCCCCAGGACCCCAGCCGATGCAATCTGTTCGCGTCCGTGGGACCGGAGAGCGAACCCGGCGTGATGCTATCGGGCCACACCGATGTCGTGCCCGCCAGCGGCCAGCCATGGACCGTCCCGCCGTTCGAGGCGACCGAACGGGAGGGCCGCATCTATGGCCGCGGCAGTTCGGATATGAAAGGCTTCGTGGCATGCGCGGTGATGGCCATGATCCAGGCCTCCGGACGCCCGCTCAAACGGCCGCTGCAACTGGCGCTGTCGTTCGACGAGGAAATCGGCTGCGTCGGCGTGCGGCACCTGATCCGCGCGCTGGCCGACATGCAGCCCGCGCCCTCGCTCTGCCTGGTCGGAGAGCCGACGCTCATGAAAATCGGCACGGGCCACAAGGGCAAGGCCGCCTATCGCGCCTTGTGCTGTGGCCAGGCCGGCCATTCCGGGCTGGCGCCCCGCTTCGTGAACGCCATACACACCGCAGCCGATCTCGTCGGCGCGCTGCGGGACGTACAGGAGGAGCTCGCCGCGAACGGCCCGCGCGAAGCCGGATACGCCATCCCGTACTCCACGGTTCATGCCGGCACCATACGCGGAGGCACCGCGCTGAACATCGTTCCCGAGGAATGCGCGGTGGACTTCGAGATCCGGGCCGTTGCCCAGGACGATCCCGCACATATCCTCGAACGCGTGCTGGAACGGACCGGATCGCGCATGCGCGACGCCAGGGCATTGCCGGACGCCGCGCCGCCGGAAGTCCACCTGGTCAATGCCTATCCGGGACTGTCCACGCCAGAGGACTCGCCCGCCGTGCGGTTGCTCGCTTCGCTGCTGCCGCCGGACACCCCCACCACCAAGGTTGCCTTCGGCACCGAAGGCGGGCTTTTCCGGCAACAGTGGAACGACACGACCGTGCTGGTCTGCGGGCCGGGCAGCATCGAAGTGGCTCACAAGGCCGACGAGTACGTGGAGGTGTCGCAAATCGAGGCTTGCGACCGCATGCTGGCGCGGCTTGTGGACCATCTTTGTCGGTAGCCCGCCCGGCCGCGCTTGCTCAGACCTGGGCCATGCCGCCGTCGACGAACAGCTCGGTGCCGTTGATATAGCTGGCCGAATCGGAAGCCAGGAAGGCCACGGCCTTGCCGATTTCCTCCGGCTCGCCAAGGCGGCCCAGCGGCACCTGCGCGGCCAGCGCGTCATACAGGCCCTGGCGGGCATCGTCGGGCACCAGGCCGCCCAGGCCCGGCGTACGGATCGGCCCCGGGCTGACCGCGTTGACGCGGATGCCGCGATCCTTCAGGTCCAGCGCCCACGAGCGCGCGAAATTGCGCACCGCCGCCTTGCTCGCGCTGTAGACGCTGAAGCTGGCGGTTCCCTTTACCGACGTCACCGACGAGGTCAGGATCACCGAGGCGCCATCCGTCAGGAGGGGCAAGGCCCTTTGCACGGTGAACAGCACGCCGCGCACATTGGTGCCGAAGATGCGGTCGAAATGCTCCTCTGTGATCGCGCCCAGCGGCATCATGTCGCCGCCGCCCGCGTTGGCGAACAGGATGTCCAGCTTGCCGGCCGTCCTGGCGATCTGCGCGTACACCGCGTCCAGGTCAGGCAGCACCGATGCATCCGCGCGGATCGCCGTCGCGGCGGGGCCGATCAGCGCCACGGCGGCATCCAGCTCCGCCTGGCGCCGGCCCGTAATGAAGACGCGCGCGCCGCGCGCGGCCAGTTCGCGGGCGGCCGCTAGGCCGATGCCGGTGCTGCCGCCCGTGACCAGGGCAATCTTGCCATTCAGTTGTTCGTTCATGATCTGCTCCGTTTCGTGATGGGAAAGTCGGGATATCCGCATCGAAGTGCGCCGGCGGCTCGCTTGTACCGGTGTCTTCGCGCAGTGCGTGAAGCGAACTTTAATCACCGCCAATTTATTGATAAATGGCAAATTAACTAAATGACTATCCACCGACATGTATAATCTCGGCCGGACAGACACGGGCGGGGCCATGCATGGATCAGTTATCCGCAATGCGGGCATTCGCCCGCGTGGTGGAAGCGGGCAGCTTTACGCGGGCCGCCGAATCGCTGGATATCCCGAATGCGACCATGAGCAAGCTGGTTCAGGAGCTCGAGGCGCATCTGGGCATCAAGCTGTTGCAGCGGACCACGCGCAAAGTCACCGTTACGCCGGAAGGCCAGGACTACTACGCGAAGGCCACCCGCATCCTGAATGACCTGGCGGACATCGACGCATCCTTCAATGCCACGCGGGGCTCGCCGCGCGGCAACCTTCGTGTGGATGTGGGCGGCCTCACCGCGCGCGATGTCCTGGTTCCCTTGCTTCCGGACTTCATGTCGCGTTATCTGGACATCCGCATCGAACTGGGGGTCGCCGATCGTGCGGTGGATCTCGTCGGCGACAATGTCGATTGCGTGATTCGGGGCGGCCCCCTGGCCAACTCGTCGCTGGTCGCGCGCCATATCGGCGATGCCATGATGGTCACGTGCGCCGCGCCGGCGTATTTGAAGCAGTTCGGCGTTCCGGCGTATCCGGGGGAACTCGAAAACGGGCATCGGTTGATCGCCTACGTCTCGCCCCAGAACGGCCGGGCCATGCCTTTCCGATTCCAGAAAGCGGACGAACGAATCGACATCAAGATCGCGCACCGAATCGGTATCAACGAAAGCAACGCACATTTCGCGGCGGGGATCGCGGGGCTGGGGATCATCCAGACATTCGCGTCCTCCGCCCGGCCGGCCATCGAGGCGGGGTTGCTGGTAGCGGTCCTGGAGGGCTGGCAGCCTCCGCCCTATCCGTTCCATGTCGTGTACCCGCAGAACCGCTACGTCACACACCGGCTGCGCGTCTTCATCGAGTGGCTGCTGACCGTTTTTCCGGACAAGATCCGAGGTATGTAGACGGATCAGCAAGCAAAGCGCCGCGACCATTCCTGACCGGCCCGCGAGTATCCGAAGACAGACGGATACCTGCGTTCTACCGGTTGCGCACTTGCGTACCCCACCCCATGCCCTGAAACGTCGCCCCCGGGGGGCGGCACAGCGCTGCGCTCCCGTACATCCCGACTTACCCTAGAAATGTAACTTGTCAGTAAGAAGCGTGACGCAATTACACTGGGAAGCACACAGCTTGTATTTATGTGAATTCAAATGAAACGCCGTCGAATACCCGTGCCCGCACATGGTGTTTCGGCGCCCGTTCAGGAGTTCGACTTGCCCGCCCGCCCCCGCCCCTCCGCGCGCACCGCGCCCCGCCAGTACTCGCCTATCGTTACCCCTCTGCAGTTCGCCCTTGGGCTCGCCTGCGGCTCGGTGTTGCTTTCGGCGTCCCCCGCAATGGCGGCCTGCACGCCCTCCGGCGACGTGTTTTCGTTCAACTGCAGCGCGCCCAATCTGCAAATGCAGGGCGACAACGGCAGCTCGTCCTTGACCCTTACCGACGTCACGGCGGACTCGGTGCTTGTAACCCCTGCCGTGAGCGCCACGGGGCCGGTCAACCAGACCTTGATACTGGACGGGCATACGGTTCTGAACCGATCCGACTATAGCGCGGTCATTGTCCAGCCCATCGTACCGATCGACGGCTGGACCGACAGCTGGAATGCCAACGTAACGATCGGCAGCGACGTCACCATTACGTCCGGCGGAGGCTCCGGCGCGGTATTCCTGCGGTCGGACAGCGCCAACCCCGCCGTCCATAACAACCTGAGCGTGGACAGCTCAGGCCAGGTCACGGCCAACACCGGTGATGGCATCACCGCCTCGTCGAACAACGGCGGCGTGACGGTGATCAATCGCGGCACAGCGATTTCCGCCGACGGGCGTGGGCTGTATGCGGACGGCGGCTACTACAGTCCGTCGACATCCCCCGTCACGGTCAACATCGAGAACTCGGGTACGGTCCAAGGCTATGTCGACGCCGTGCGATCGATCAACTACCAGGGCACCGCGAGCGCCAGCAATTCCGGCACGATCACTTCGACGACCCGGCGAGGCATCGTCGCATGGTCGAACAACGGCGACGCGCAGGCGACGAATTCCGGCTATATCAGCTCGGGCAATGACGACGGCGTCGTGGTGGAAACCGAGAACGGCAACGCCACCATGGTCAATAGCGGCTCGATCGTCGCGAACAAGAACACCGCCTATACCGCTATCGGATTGGGGTTCGCCGGAATCCGCACCTACGCGGATACCAGCGGCTCGGTCATGGTGACCAACGAGGCGGGAGGCCATGTCACGGCCAACTATGGGGAAGGCATCGCCGCGTATACCCCGCAGGGCGACGTCACGGTCACCAATGCCGGCCGGATCGATGCGTTGTCTGGCGTCTACGCAAACGCCGATGACGGAACGATCCAGATTTCCAACAGCGGGCAGATCATCGGCGCGACCGACGGCATACGCGTCCTCAACGCCAATGGCGGAACGATCCTCAACTCCGGCACCATCCAGGCGCCCACCGCGCTCAACATTGCAAGCGACAGCATCGGCGCCGTGACCAACAGCGGCCTGATCGCCGGCACCCTCTTCAACGGCGGAACGCGGGACCTGAGCATCGCCGGAGGCAGCAGCGGTACGGGAACGCTGACGGGCGCGAGCGGCGGCACGAGCGCGGCGGACAAGGGAACCATCACCAGCACCGGGGCCAACGTGCTCTTCACGGGCGGCGACCTGCTGCTGAACGACGATATCAATGTCGCCGGCCACGCCGTCATCAATAGCGGCGCGAACCTGCACATCAGTAATGCCATCGCGGTCACGGGCAACTACACCCAGATCGGGGGCGGCCTCGTCTTCCAGGCCGCCAGCCCGGCCAGTTACGGCCGGCTGGATGTCAGCGGCACCGCATCCGTCAGCAACTCCAGCATCAGCCTGAGCGGCCCCGCCCTGGATGCCGGCCAGTCCTACACCCTGGTCAGTGCCGGCACGGCCGGCGCCTATAGCGGCAATACCGCCTTCTTCTCCGTCAATGCGGGCCTGCTCGCGCGCATGAGCCAGATCGGCAATGACCTGGTCGTCACGATTTCCCCCGACGGCCAGCATCACTATTGGGACGGCGCCAATACCAGCGCGGACGGCACCATCGCCGGCGGCTCGGGCACCTGGACAGCGACCGGCACGAACTGGACCAACACCGATGGCACCGGCAACGGCACGCTCGACACCGCCGATGTGCGTCCGGTATTCGGCGGCGCCGCCGGCACCGTCACGGTGGACGACAGCCAGGGCGCGATCAAGGTCAGCGGCATGCAGTTTTCCACCGACGGCTACCGAGTGACGGGCGACGCCATCGGCCTGACCGCCGCCGCCTCGGCTTTCGAGGTCGATGACAACGTCAACGCCACCATCGATTCGGCCCTGCAAGGGACGGGGGGCTTGGCCAAGACCGGCAACGGCATGCTGGTCCTGAACGGC